>JALUJS010000145.1 GCA_027056825.1 Candidatus Krumholzibacteriia bacterium
CCCGTCTTCGACCGGCTCGACGCCCTTGACGGCGTTGATGTTCATCATGGCCTTGGCGATATCGGCGTCGAGCCGGTCGAAGACGGGCTCGCCGAGGCCCGGCGGCACGCCCTCGGCGACGACGTTGATGCGCGCGCCGATCGAATCGCCGGACTTGCGCAGGGCATCCATATAGGCCTCGAGCTCGTCGACCTTGGAGGCGTCCGGGCAGAAGAACGGATTGCGCCCAACCTCGTCCCAGTCGAGGCGCTCGGCGCGGATCGGACCGAGCTGGGCCAGATAGCCCCGGATGCGGACGCCGAGACGCTCGGCCAGGTACTTGCGCGCGATGCCGCCGGCCGCGACGCGCATGGCCGTCTCGCGCGCCGACGAGCGGCCGCCGCCACGGTAGTCGCGCCGGCCGTACTTCTGGTGATAGGTATAGTCGGCATGGCCCGGCCGGAAGCGGTCCATGATGTTACCGTAGTCACGCGAGCGCTGATCGGTGTTGTGGATCAACAGACCGATCGGCGTCCCGGTCGTGACGCCCTCGAAGACGCCCGACAGGATCTCGACGCGATCCGCTTCGCGGCGCTGCGTCGTATGCCGCGACTGGCCCGGCTTGCGCCGGTCGAGGTCGGCCTGCAGGTCCTCGGCCGTGAGCGCGAGCCCCGGCGGGCAGCCGTCGACGATCGCGCCGAGCGCCGGCCCGTGGCTCTCGCCGAAGGTCGTGACCGTGAAGAGTTTGCCTATCGTGTTTCCTGACATGTGTGCATTGTAGCGAGTTCGAACCGCGCCGTCTCGCCCTCCCACCCCACCTGAACGTGTATAATCCGCGCAGCGCAGGACGGACGAGGACCCAGGACCCCCAGTGGCCAAGAAGAAGACCAGCGACAACACGATCGCGATCAACCGCAAGGCCCGCCACGACTTCTTCATCGAAGAGGACTACGAGGCCGGGATCTCGCTCGAGGGCTGGGAGGTCAAGAGCCTGCGCGCCGGCCGCCTGCAACTCCAGGAGAGCTATGTCCTGATCCGCGACGGCCAGGCCTGGCTCTTCGGCGCCCATATCTCGCCACTGGCCTCGGCCTCGACCCACGTCCACCCCGATCCGACCCGAACCCGCCGGCTCCTGCTCCACCGCAAGGAGCTCAACAAGCTCATCGGCGCCGTCGAACGCAAGGGCTATACCCTCGTCCCGCTGAGCATGTACTGGGTCCGCGGACGCGCCAAGCTCAAGATCGGCCTCGGCCGCGGCAAGAAGCAGTACGACAAGCGCGCCGCCGAGAAGGAACGTGACTGGAAACGCGAGAAGCAGCGGATCCTCAAGCACGGCTGAGCGCCCTCCCCTTGCATCGCGGCCCTCCGTCCCTATTATTATGAGTATACCGGGCCGCACACACACCCAATGGGTAAAGTATGCTAGATTGGCCCTACCGACTTCGGGGGCGACTTGGCTTCGACGTGGGTCGCGAAACCTTCAGGTGCATGCCGAGGTGCAGATCTCCTCGTAAATCCATCTGCAAACTCATAGTTGCCAACGACGACAACTACGCACTCGCCGCTTAAAACCCGGTAGGGTGCCGTCTCACTGGAGCCGTGCCCATGCGTCCAGGTTCGAGGCGTCGACTCTCATGGGATCGCGCGGCGGCTCGTCCGGGGCCAAGGCGTTAAAACCCTACCGGACTCGCCATCGGTCTTCCCTGCCCGTCGGGTAGCCGCTGGTCAAATCAATTGGCGGGATAAGCATGTAGAGCCTGGGGCAGAGGACTTGCGGACGCGGGTTCGATTCCCGCCGCCTCCACCATTTCAACATCCAAAGCCGTCCTATGACGGCTTTTTTATTGTCTGCAATCATCCAGTTACCTGTATTTTAAGTCTATTACCGGCCAACTAAATCCATTGACAGCCGGGGGCAACTGGGGGCAACATTAGGGGCAAGTGGACAGTAATACACGGAGTTGCCCCCATGCCCCTATCAGATACTGCAATCCGTAACGCCAAGCCCGGAGACAAAGCCAAGAAGATGTTTGATGGTGGCGGGCTGTATCTTGAAATATCCCCGAAAGGCGGCAAGTGGTGGCGACTCAAGTACCGCTTCGATGGCAAGGAAAAACGGCTCTCCCTTGGGGTGTACCCCGATGTTTCGTTGAAGGATGCCCGCGAGCGCCGCGACGATGCCCGCAAGTTGCTGGCCAATGAGATTGATCCCAGTGAAAACCGCAAGGCCAAGAAAGCCGCTAAGGTGGAACGGGCGGCGAACAGCTTTGAAGTGGTGGCGCGGGAGTGGTTCGCCAAGCACGAACCTAACTGGTCCGCCAATCACGCGAACCGGATCATCCGCCGCCTGGAGCGCGACATCTTCCCCTGGATTGGCGGCAAGGCCATTGCCGACATCACCGCCCCGCAACTGCTGGACGCCGTCCGCAGGATTGAACAACGCGGCGCACTGGAAACCGCTCATCGCGCTTTAGGAAACTGTGGGCAGGTGTTCCGCTATGCCGTCGCTACCGGACGCGCTGAACGTGATCCGACCGGCGACCTGAAAGGTGCGCTCCCACCAGTGAAAGGCACTCACTTCGCCTCTGTTACCGAACCCAAGCAAGTAGCTGGCGTGCTACGGGCACTGGATAGCTATGAAGGCACGCTGCCCGTTCGCTGTGCTTTGCGTCTCGCGCCATTGGTATTCGTGCGACCCGGCGAATTACGTCATGCACAATGGGAAGATATTGACCTGGACAATGCCGAATGGCGTTACATGGTTACCAAAACCGATACACAGCACATCGTTCCCCTCTCCCGGCAGGCAGTCGAGATATTGGAAGAACTGAAACCCCTCACCGGCAATGGCCGCTATGTATTCCCCAGCGCCAGAAACCCCAAAGGCGACAAACCCATGAGTGATAATGCGATCCTCGCGGCGATGCGGCGCATGGGGATTGAAAAGGACGAAATGAGCGGCCACGGCTTCCGGGCCATGGCGCGAACCATCCTCGATGAAGTGCTGGGCTTCCGCCCCGATTACATCGAACACCAGCTTGCCCATGCGGTACGCGATCCCAACGGCCGCGCCTACAACCGCACCGCGCACCTGCCGGAGCGGCGCAAGATGATGCAACAGTGGGCGGACTACCTCGACAAGCTGAAAGCAGGCGCGGAGATCGTCCTGATAAACCAAAGCGCCTGAACGAAGCCACCGGGGAGCCCCTTGGGGGCGGACGGGTGGCCGGGCGGGGGATCAAAAACAAGCGGAGGCAATTTACACATAATGCAAATTATGCGGCGAAGCGGACAGCACGCTTTTTGTGCTGCGCATAATTCCGCATTATGTTCATTTGCCGACCACCGACCCTGGTTGGGTAGGCAGCACCGAACCTTTACCGAAGCCCCAGGCAATTGGGGGCGGGAAAGACCAGCGCAGTGCTGGGACGCGGCGGGCTGGGCGATAGCCGAGCCTGCCAGTGGCCCCGCGCAAGCGGCAACGAAGGGTAACCAAGCCAGCAAGGGGCACAGAGCCAGTCTGTCGGAGCTTGCGGAGACAGTCTGGCGGTGGTGAATCTCGGCACGGCGCAGCCCGCTGCAGAGCCGCAAGCCCTTGGCCCCCGCTGTCTGGGGGCGAAGGGCGCAGTGGCGGAGTGCGGGCGGGAACGGAGGGGACGGAACTCGACCGGAGCCACGGAGCCAGTCTGCCGGAGCTTGCGGAGGCAGTCTGGCGGCCCCGAATCCTGGCACGGCGTAGCCCGGCGCGGCGCTTGCCGCGTAGCTTGCAAGCGGCGTGACGGGCGGTCAGGGAGTCTTCATACCACACCGGGTCATGAAGATGTTGAGTCACTCGGTGTTGCGGATGGGTTGGAAAAACGCTTATACACTTGCTCCCCCAACCACTTCGAAACAACCTCCTGCAATTCAGGATTACTCATGTAGTTGGTGAACAATTCCTCGTTTAAATCCATGCGCTCAATGAAAATCGATTCCAATGCTTCCTTGAATACCAACTGAAACTTATCAGCCGAATTTGCCTCTGCAGCTCGTCGTAGGGCTTCATCCAGCACAGCTGCTTCAGCCAGTTGATCAAAAAAGAGTTGGTCTGCCTCAGTCAGCTCCGATCCAAACCGTTCGTTGATAACATCGATCAAACTGGACAGGGGCACATCTTCATCCCGCACCATCCCGGTTCCAACCTCTCGGGGGCCATCCAGCGGTTTCGCTACACCATTACTCAGACTGATCGAGCCTTCGCTGATCTTCTGTAGCCGGTAATAATCCAGCTCCACCTCTTCATCGAACTGATAGCCGGGGCCGCTCTTCCGTTTGGGCAGCTTCAAGGCCAAATGACGCATGTAGGTGTAGAGCTTCTCAAGGTCGCTGTCCTGATAGGGAATGACCTGGCTCAGAAACGCATAAAGATTCCGAAATGCCTGGGTCTTACCACGCCACAGCTCAGCTTCTTCCTCTTCCTGCTCCTGCAACGCCTGGAAACGCGCCACCGCCTGATCCAGTATGGCGTTCATGTTCTTGTGGTCGGACGGCGACTGCCTTCGCTTCGGCGCGAAAAAGATTGAGGCGAAGGCTTCGACCTCCTGCTGAAGATATATCCCCGACGCATCCAACTCGCCTTTGACCTCATACAGACGATCCGGATCGACCTCCTCCCCCATCACAGAACCTTCGTAATACTGCCGGAAGGCCTCCTGTATCTCGTCAGGATCGTTCACAAAGTCGAGGACGAAGGTATCGTCTTTCAGTGGATGGGTACGGTTGAGCCTGGAAAGGGTCTGCACCGCCTGTATCCCAGCGATGCGCTTGTCCACGTACATGGTGTGCAGCAACGGCTGATCGAAGCCGGTCTGATACTTCTCCGCCACCAGCAGCACGCGATAATCGGGCTTGGCGAAGGTCTCCGGCAGTTCTTTTTCCTTGATACCGTTGTTCATCTCCACTTCGGTATAGGTCTTGTCCGGTACCTGGTCATCCTCAACGGTGCCGGAAAATGCCACCAGACTTTTGATGGGGTAACCCTTCTCCTTGATATAGCGGTCGAACGACTGTTTATAGCGCACAGCCTCCAGCCGCGAACCGGTTACCACCATGGCTTTGGCATGGCCACCGATCCGGTGTCGGGTGTGTTGCTGGAAGTGTTCGACCATGATCTCGGTCTTTTGTGCAATATTGTGCGGGTGTAGCCGTAGGAAACGCGCCAACGCCCGTGCGGCTTTCTTGCGCTCGACCTCCGGGTCATCCTCACATGCCTTGATCAGCCGGTAATAAGTCTTGTAGCTGACATAGTTGGCGAGCACATCCATGATGAAGCCTTCCTCGATCGCCTGGCGCATGGTGTAGCGGTGTGAAGGCTCGCCATCGCGGCCAAATATGGCCAGGGTCTTGTGCTTAGGTGTGGCGGTGAAGGCGAAGAAACTCATATTCGGCTGGCGACCGCGCTTGGCCATGGAACGGAACAACCGCTCCAGCTCCTGCTCGCCTTCCTCTTTGGCTTCTGCCTGCGCCTTTTTCAGCAGATCGAAACCGCCCAGCACGCCCTTGAGTTCCGTTGCCGTCTCACCGGACTGGGAACTATGCGCCTCATCAATAATGACCGCATATTTCCGAGTGGGCAGGTGCCCTCTCGCTCCCTCGCCACGTTCTTCCGCCATCTTCATCAGCTGCCCTGAGACGAAAGGAAACTTTTGCAAGGTGGTGATAATGATTGGCACCCCGGCTTCCAGCGCCTCGGCCAGCTGGCGGGAATCCTCGTCGATCTTCTGTACCACGCCCTGACGGTGATCGAACTGATAGATAGTGTTCTGCAACTGCCGGTCGAGCACCACGCGATCGGTGATGACCACCACGCTATCGAACACCCGTTCATCGTCCGCGTTATGCAGCGACGAGAGACGATGAGCCAACCAGGCAATGGTGTTGCTCTTGCCACTGCCCGCCGAGTGCTCAACCAGGTAGTTATGCCCGATACCCTCTTCTGTCGCCTGGGCCACCAACTGGCGCACGGCTTCAAGCTGGTGATAACGGGGAAAAATCATGGTCTCCTTGCGGACCTTCTTTCCCTCATCGGACATTTTCTCGTCAATCTGAAGGTGGAGGAAACGCGCCAGCAGATCCAGCAGGCTGTCGTACTGCAACACCTCTTCCCAGAGATAGGCGGTACGATAGTTTCTCCCCTGCGGATCGGGCGGATTGCCTGCGCCACCATCTCGGCCCCGGTTGAAGGGCAGGAAGAAGGACGAAGTCCCCGCCAGGCGGGTCGCCATGTGGACTTCTTCGGTATCAACGGCGAAATGGACCAGGCTGCGCTTTTTGAACTCGAAGATCTTCTCTCGCGGGTCCCGGTCGTTGCGGTATTGGTGGATCGCATTGGCCACCGTCTGGCCGCTGAGCGGATTCTTTAACTCCAGCGTGACCACCGGCACACCGTTCACGCTCAACACCACATCCAGCGACTGTTCCGATTTGGGACTGAAATGGAGCTGCCGGGTGATGCCGAGGCGATTGGCGCGGTAACGCGCCTCCAGATAAGGATTGAGGCCATGGGCAGGACGGAAGAAGGCGATACGCAAAGTCTTGCCGAAGCACTTGAAACCATGTCTCAGCGTGGCAAGCGATCCCTCTCGATCCATCCACTTGCAGAGCGCCTCCAGCACCCGTTCGCCGGTCTTGTCACCGTGTAAGGCTTCCAGCTTGGCCCAGGCCTTGGGCTGAGTGGTGCGGATAAAATCCAGAGCCACCTCGGGAAAGATGGCCTGCTCTCGGTCGAATGATTTGGAGTCGTGTTTCTCATAACCCTGAGCGAGCAATACATTCTCGATAGCGGTTTCAAAGGCGGCCTCGGATGTCCTTTTCATTAAAATCGCGCCCCCAAACGGTTCAATAGATCAAAGGTATCAATGCACTCGACACCGAACGCATCGCATACATTGGGGATTTTCACCTTGCGGCGGATATTCGGATCAAGCAATTTTTCGTGTGTTACCACCGCATAGTCCATGGAAGCCGCCTTGGCAACCAGCCAGGGATCAGCCACCGCCAAAAAATCCGTCTTTGCCTGAGGCTTGAAATGAGATCCCATCACCCAGGCAGCAATGCTGGAAAACTCACGTTGCGTTGCCTCGTCATCAACTGGCAGAAACCATCCATTATGCTGCCTTCCCTTTGTCCAATTGGACAGCTCATCCGTTCCCTTGGCCAGTTCCTCGTAAACCGGCAAAATCGATGCCAGTTCTCCATTCTGCTGTTCGCCATCCAGCCATTCCCAAAACGCGGGAAAGATGTCAAATCGGTAATAAAAGTTCTTGGCCTGAATCAGAACATTGGCATCAAGCAAATACATCCCTGTCACGCCACTCCCATTTCCCGAGCCAGCTTGCCGATATTGGAAGGCTGAAGCCCCAGCATCCGCCCTGCGTCACGGAGTAACAATCGCTGTTCCAGCGCAGCGCGAACCACTGCATTGGTAAACCGGCGTCCATTCCTCACGGGGATGGTTTTATAGGGGCTTCCTCCAGTGCTTTTCTTCGTATTACGCCATTGCTGCGCCTGTTCGGCGTAAAATGCGTGGTACGCATCCCACGCCACCAACTTGAGATCGACCGCCCGCCGGGCAATAACTACCGTGCTGACGCGAAACAGGCGTGCCAAATCGTTGGCATTTTCGTCCAAACTCCTCTCTTTGTTCCAATGCGCCAGAAACGCTGCTTTCGGCGCCAGCACCTCGGCAGCCACCGCATTGCACAACCGCTCTGCCGCCACATGAACATGACGGCTCTCCGTATCCAGAGAAAGATCAGAGATGCCGCTAACCCCTATCCACAGATGAGCCAGTTCATGAACCAGAGTAAAAACCTGTGCGGTTCTGGCATCCTTGCCGTTGAGAAAGACCAGCGGAGCATAGTCATCCGTGCTGGCAAAACCGCGAAACTCATGAACATCCAGGGCGCGGTGCGTATTGCTGCCGACAATGCCGCTGCGCATGACCATGACGCCAGCATCCTCAGCCTTATCCATTAACAATCGCAGGAACTCTTCTCCGTTTCTGGCCTGGCCTCGATGTTTCAGCGTCAGATCAAGAACCTGGGTAATATCTGTTGCAATGTCGTCTGTCGGTGTTTCCAGCCCAAATCGGTGGATAAAAGGCAAAGGTTCGGCCCCTTGCTCAATCAAATAATCGCGATACCAGTCCTGTTTGAGCATCACATCGTTCAGCAAGTCACGCAGATCGGGACTGATTTCGTGGGCCTGATGATCCCCAACTGTGCGTAGATCAGGAATAGGTAGAGGCTCTACCGGAGGGTGTGCAAGAAACAGGTAGCCGAAGGGAATATGCAGCGCCTTTGCCAGTTTTTGTGCCTGCAAGAAAGAGGGACGCTTTTCGCCTTGCTCCCAAAGTAGGATTTTTTCGAGCTTCACATGCAGCTTATCCGCCAGGGAGTCGGGCGGTAGATTGGCCCGCTCACGCGCCCAGCGCAGGATTTCGGAACTGATTAATGCTTCGCTCATGGCTGTAATTATATCCTGTCCTTATCCAAAATCGATGCTCGCCTTTTCATAGTGCCACGCCCAGTTTTCTGCACAGGTAATAGACGACAACCTGAGAGAAGGGCTCTAGCTCGCCACCGCCATCACCCCGCCACTCGGTCAACTTGCGATTGAACCAGCCATTGTTTCTGTTCTGCCTGCCAATCGCCTGACAAAACGAATCGAGCGTAGCCTTTCGGTTCGCCACCAGTTGAGGGTGATTCAGGTTCAACACCTCATTCAACTCACGGTCAATCGCCGGATCATCTGACTTTATCTTTCCACTCCCTGGAAACTTGATCAGACCCTCGACGTTACACGCAGGATCAGCCGGGTTGATAGATAGCTCCGCATTACCCTTGTAGGTATCGCAATGCTGATCTCTGCCCGGTCTTCCCTCTCCACCACGACAGGCGCCGAGCAGGTTTCTGTAGTCAAGCTGGCGGCCCGGATAGTTTACCTGGCATTGCCAGTGCTCGATCTTCATACCTTCTGCCGTAGGGCGAATCCGCGACATGCAGTAACAGCAGATACCGCGTTGCTCGTCGACGAGGTGCTGCCGCAATGCGTCTTTATCCGTGTAGTTACGATAATCCGCAGCGGTCTTCCTGCGATGTTCTGTCAGTGATCGCGGCTCATGACCCTTTCGTATATTTCTCATTCCTCTCCCTCAAGAAACTTCAACAGCGAGCTGGCTCGCGTCAGCTCCGGATCGTGCTCACCCAGCTTCGCCCGAAGCCCTTCCATTGCCTGTCTTGCCTTGTTGAACTGCTCATCATCGATAAAGTCGAACAGTTCGTTTAATTGTTCTTCCATTGCTCTGTTTCGCACCGGCGCTTCCATCAGCTCCAGCAATATCCGGTTGGCATCGAGGCCCAAGGCTTCCTGCGGAACTGTCGCCACCACCTTGCCGTTATTCCACTCCAGAAAGCGAACACAGCGGGACTCAACTTCACCCAGCACTAACGGTGAATGCGTTGTCACCACAAACTGGCTGGAAGTAAAGACAGCTTTTAGCCGATGAAGCACCTCTCTTTGCCATTTTGGATGCAAGTGCAACTCGATCTCATCAATCAACACCAGTGCCACGCCCTCAGCAAGCGGATTATCGCTGGTCGGGTTTGCAATGGTTAAACGGCGCGTAAGATCAAAAACCAATGCCAGGAGACCGCGTTCTCCATCAGAAAGCTGTTCCAGATAGAGGGTCTCACCATTTTTCTGGACGCTGAATCGAGGGGGACGTTCATCATGTAAACGTAGCCCGCTAACATCCTGTAAAAACTCCGAGATCGCATTTTCCAGCTGATTAAAAATACGACTCGAACGCTCTGAATCTTTGGATTCTTCTAAAACGCGATACCAGTTTGCAAAGTCATTAAGGGATATTTCCAGCTGGTCCAGTGCACGAACATAGGCTGTTGCTATTTCAACGCCTTTGACTTTGGGAAGGACTGGCGGCAAACGTGAAAGAAACCGCGACGTAGAGTAATGAACCGCAATCGGATGTTCATTTGCGGCATTCAGCTGTGTCGTTTCGTCCTGAGTCTTATGCGGTATCGCTCGCATTGATACCAGCTCTTCGGGGGGTGACAGTTTCCGTTCAATGCTGTGAATTTCATCTTCCAGTTCCTGTTCTTCAACAGAACTTTTTTTGGTCTCACGTATTGCAAATCGAAGTTCATCCCTTCTCTCTGCCAATGCCTTCGACTCATCAGGATGCAGCCCTCTGGGGCGTGCAATATCCACCTGAACTTCTGCGTTTGAATAGTTGAACACACCGGAAACTGTAAGGCTATCCTTGCCTGTCTTTATATCAGCTTGAACCATGCCTATTGGCGGTTCCTTTGAAAAGCAATGCGTTCGTAGGGTATGTGAGAGACATCTCACGATCGCAGCCAACAATGCCGATTTACCAACCCCATTGACCCCGGCAATCACCGTAATATCGGGCTCAAAAGTAATATCCAGCTGCTCGAAGCCGCGATAGTGGGCAAGGCTGAGTCGATTGAGTTTCATGTTGCCATCTCCTCTGGGGGAATCTGACCGGTGACGGCGGCGGTGATGAGGGCGGCGCGGCGTTCTTTTAATAGATTAATGGAATTACGTATTTCAGCGAGTAATTCAGATGATTGCTGGCCAGCGCCTTCGAGATACCCAATGATAGCAAGCTGTTCATCCTCTGGTGGAATTATCACACTGAAATTGCCGAGTGATTCAAAGTTTAGCCCCTCTCGACCACTTCCGGTTTGTTCAAGATCGATTTGATGCTGGCCAACATCTGACCTAAGAATAAAATAAAGAAACTTTGTATGGAGTTGATACCTTTGGGGTCTAATAATGCACACATGTTGATTAACATTAGCCTCACCTTCCATATCTTCAACATAGTAACAACGACCAATCGATGCTCCAGTAATGTTTATTAGCACATCGCCACTAAGCACTTTACTGTTAGACATGGATTCATGTGTTTCTTTGTCGATATACACAACATCGTCCATCCGCAAGCCATCGAAGTGAATATTTTGGCTTCTGAGCAAGGGGACTCCTTCAGATTTGTAAGATTCAGCACCGCCTCTCGGGGTAACACCGCTCCCGATTTTCGATACCAAGTGCTTTAACTTCCAAATATCCCAATGCGCCGGTATATCTCCCAACCAATCCAGGCTGGAGGCTTTGAGGGAGGCGTCGGGGTCGAGGCCACGGGTGACGGCCTGACTGATGAGTGCAGCGCGCTTTTCTTCCAGCAGAGCCAGCATACGTTCCTTTTCCGCAATCAGGGCGTTGATGTGTACGGTTTCGCGGTCGAGGTAGTTGGCAACCACCCTCTGCGTTTCTCGACTAGGGAAAGGCAAATGATGTTGGCGTAACAAGTCAGGTGATACCCGCTTAAGACCACCCGCACCAGTCATGGAAGCTTCGCCTTCCTGCTTAAACGCCGAGGACTGTAAATAATAAAAAAGAAATTTCCTATCGACATTTGTTGGCCGGATTACGAAAAGCTCAGAGCTACCAAACCCTTTTTCACCAATCAGGTTCTCCGCAATTGCGATGTTTCCATTCTCAAAACAGGGAGTAACTTTCGCTAATAAAATATCGCCGTTTTCGAATGCGTTGTACGAGGACGCATACTTAGAAAATTTATCAGTATTCTGAATAAAGTAGCCGTTTTTGACCCTATCCATTGGAAGAAATGTGAGTTCGTCGTCTTCCTCAAATTCACTGAAGTTGATAGAAGGGTAAAGCTCGCTCACATAGCGTAGCGGAATAGTTTTCCAATCATGTTGTACTGGAACTGAGATCACTCAGTCACCTCCCGCAACATCCCCATAATCCTTTTCTCCACCTCCGCCAGTTCGGCGTCGATTTCAGCCAGTGGTCTTGGCGGCTGGTACTGGAAGAACTCGCGGTTGAAGTTGATTTCATAGCCCACTTTGCCGATGCCGCCGTCCTGTTCGTCTGTGGCCTTGCGGTCGATCCAGGCGTCCTTGACGTAGGGTTGCACCTCGCGCAGGAAGTAGCTGACGATGTCTTCTTTCAGGGGGATGTTTTCGAAGTCCTTGAGTTTGGGGTTGGGCTCAAACTCGATTTGCTTACCCTCACCCCCGGCCCCTCTCCCTGAGGGAGAGGGGAGAGGATATACGCCAAACAGCGGGTCGAGGCCGTCGATCCCCATACCTTCGGGCAGGGTCTGTTTGGGCAGGTCGGCCCAGCACACCGCCCGTTTGTATTTGCCTTGCTTGGCTATGACGGGCTCGGCATCTGGATCGGTTTCGGTAAAGCAGTCGCGGAACAGTTTCTTTTGCGCTGTGCCTTTGGCGCCTTTGGCCCAGTCGCTGTCGCTTTGCTTGACGATGGCTTGCGCCTGTTCCCAAACCGTGTTCCAGTCCATGTGTGGCTCGCTGCCGAAGGCGGTTTCCATTTCCAGTACGGCGTCGAGCAGTTCCGGGCAGACATCGAGGAATTGTTCCTTGGCTTGTTCGGTGAACTGGAATTTCAGGCGCAGGGGGCGTTGCACGGTGATGCGACGGTAGCCGAAGTCTTCGTTATCGAACAGCTTGCTGGTGTCGGTGGCTTCAAAGGCGCCATGTTCGCGAGTGACGGTGTCGATGGCCTCATCGTTCAGATAGCGGCGCTTGTCACCAAGGCTGCGTTTCATCGGCGTCCAGCGGTCGCGGGCGTCGATGAGCTGGATCTTGCCCTTGCGCTGCGCGGCCTTGCGGTTACTCACCACCCAGATATAGGTGCCGATGCCGGTGTTGTAAAACATCTGCTCCGGCAGGGCGACGATGGCTTCCAGCCAGTCATGCGCGATAATCCATCGGCGGATTTCGCTTTCACCGGAACCGGCCCCGCCGGTAAACAGCGGCGAGCCGTTGAAAACGATGGCGATGCGGGTGCCGGGCTTGTCGCGATTCCCTTCTTCATAAGGCTGAAACTTGGAAATCATGTGAATCAGGAACAGCAACGCGCCATCGTTGACCCTCGGCAACTTGCCGCTGTAACCACGGAAATTGGGCCAGCGGTCGATGACTTTCTTTTCCGCCTTCCAGTCCACACCAAAGGGGGGATTGGCCAGCAGGTAGTCGAAGCGGTTTTCGGGGTGCTTGTCGAACTTGTCGTCGATCAGGGTGTTGCCGTATTCGACGCGGCTGTCCTTGAAACCCTTGATCAACAGGTCGGAGGCCGATACGGCATAGGAGCGCGGGTTGTAGTCCTGACCGAAGACGCGCACCGTGGCGCTGTCATTGTGAGCGCGTATCCAGTTCTGCGTCTCGGAGAGCATGCCGCCGGTGCCGCAGGCCGGGTCGCAGACGGTGACGATAATGCCTTCCTGGGTCAGCACATGGCTGTCCGGCTCCAGCAGCAGGTTGACCATGAGGCGGATCACCTCA
>JALUJS010000146.1 GCA_027056825.1 Candidatus Krumholzibacteriia bacterium
TTTGCCTGTTGTTTTAACCGTGGCCGGACCTGGTTGGCCGGCCACAACACATCCTGAACACCTCCTGCTGTGGGGAGATTTTCAGGGAAACCTGTTGAAATGAAACCTTCTTTATACAGCGGGGGACAAAAAAGAACAAGAGGGAGCGGTGCCCGGCCGTGAAAACCTCCTTTTTACGGCAGTAACGCAGTTCCTGCACTGTTGGCGGGTTGGTTATTTTTCTTCAGATATTCCAATACGACCGGGCTATCTGCAGGGCCTGATCCAGGGGGCCGCACTCGGCGGTTGACCCGGCCAGCTCCTTTGCTGTCTTGTCCGACAGGTTCACCGGGTGGCCGCAGTCCAGTTTTTCACCGCAGAGCTCGGCCAACACGGCCAGGGCCCCGTCGCGCATGCCGTTTAAATTGTAGCCGCCCTCAAGGGTCACCAGCAACCTGCCGCCGCAGACCTCTTCCGCGGCCCGGACCAGGGAGCGGGTCATCCAGGCAAAGCCGTCCGGAGTGACCCGCATGGCGCCCAGGGGGTCACCGTCGTAGATATCAAACCCGCAGGAGACCAGGATCAACTCCGGTCTGTACTCTCGCACCACCGGGACCATCAGATGGTTGTAGATGCGGGCAAACTCCATATCACCCTGGCCGCCCGGCAGGGGCACGTTCACGGTATAGCCGTCACCACCGGCCCGGCCGGTTTCCACCAGGGCCCCGGTTCCCGGGTAATAGGGATACTGGTGGGTGGAAAGATAAAGCACACGATCGGTTTCATAAAAACTATGCTGGGTGCCGTTGCCGTGGTGCAGGTCCCAGTCGATGATCATGATCCGTTCCATGCCCAGGGTCTTGCGGGCCCAGCGGGCGGCAATGGCCACATTGTTAAACAGGCAGAAGCCCATGGACTGGTCGCGTTCGGCATGATGACCGGGCGGACGGACCAGGCAGAAGGCATTATCGATCTCGCCCTGCTCTATCCTGTTGATACCGTCGATCAGGGCACCCACGGCCAGGCAGGCCGCGTCAAAGGAGTCTGCCGAGGTCCGGGTGTCGGCATCGAGAAAATCGTGATCCCGGCCCCTGGTATCGGCCACCCGCTTGAGCAGGGTTTTGGAATGATTCAGGCCGATGATGTCCAGGGAGGCCGGGTCAAAAGCGGGAAACAGGAAATGGTTGCCAACCTGTTCCCGGTCCAGTTCATCAAAGATAATCCGCAGCCGTTCCGGTGACTCGGGATGGTCATAGCCGGGCTGGTGACGCAAAAAAAGATCATCTCGGTACACTGCTGTCTTACGCATGACGCAACCTCCGGCAATCATAGAGTTCGTTTTCGGTTATCAGAAAATCCATGTACTGGTCATGGGGCTCCATGGGCACCCGTTCCACCAGCTGCAGCTCAAAGGCCAGGGCCACCCGGACGGCCCGGGGTGCGGACTGGACCAGGAACCGGTCGTAAAATCCGCCGCCGTAGCCCAGCCTGCCGCCGGTGCGGTCAAAAACCGATCCAGGGACCACCACGGTATCAATGGTGGCCGGGTCCACGGTGGCCGAGCTGACCTGTTCCGCTGTCGGCTCGGGAATTCCGTAACAGCCCGGGGCAAGCTGGCTGTCCGGATCGGTCAGGCCCACGGCCAGAAGACGTGACTCATCCAGCAGGGTCAGGGGAACAGACACCTGTTTCCCGTCCGCAATCAGCGACCTGATAAGCTCCATGGTCTCCACCTCGCTGCGGAAATTGATGTAGATAAAAATATGCTCGGCCCCGCCGATTCGCAAGGAGGCGGCAAGCCGTTCACGGATACGGCCGCTCTTCTGTCTCCGCTCCCGGGGGTCAAGGCCGTCCCGAAGGGCCAGGCGCTCCCTGCGCAGTGAATTTCTTGTCTGCATGATTTGTTGCCTGCATTGTCCGGCAACGAGACTCTGATCCAAATATTTCAGCCGGTCATGGACCCCCGCCTTCGCGGGGATGACATCATTGGCAACTTTTTGCGACACCATCTTATTAAACTTTATTTCTCCCTTTCAGGATACCACAAAAAAACGCGGCACCCGAAAAATCGAGTACCGCGTCATGCAGTTCACTGCCTTGTGAAGGTCGGCATCACATGGGCACGATCAGCTTGTTGCTGTCCTCGTTCCAGGTAACGATGACATACCACAGGGCCATGATCAGGGCGATCATGATCAGGGTGGGACCATATCCCATGACGTCGGGCAGGAAGATATACTTGCCCAGCTTACCGGCCTGCTCAAGGCCGGTGACGTCGATGGATCCACCCGAGGAAATGGCTTCCATGATCTCGTCCACGTCGGAATCGATCAGGCCCATCTTGGCCTGGGAAATCAGGTTGTTCAGTGCTGAACCGCTGATCTCGAATTCCATGGCCTTGAACCAGTGGAGCATCAGGGAGTTGGCGATACCGAAGAAGGGAACCACGATCCAGAGCTTGATCTGTCCCTCACCAACGCGCCACAGGGTACCGGAACCACAGCCGCCGGCCAGCATGGCGCCGAGACCGAAGATGAAACCACCGACCACGCCGCCCCAGCCGAAGGTGCCGCGGATATAGTTGGCCGGTGCCAGTACCGGGTTGCCCTCGTGCATGGGCACGCCGTATTTCAGCACCGCACCGCCGATGGCCAGGATGAAAATGGACAGGGCCACGGACTTGGCCAGGGTACAGTCACCGGTCATGTGCGGCTCGCGAAATCCCTGGACCATGCACCAGCGTCCACGCTGCATGGCATAACCAAGACCGGCGGCAATGAGCAGCAGGCCGGACAGGGAGGCGATGTAATCCACATTGCCGTCACCGTCGTAACCGGCATAGAAGTAGGCTCCGCCGATCAGGCCGACAATGGCGACCAGGCCGAGGATACCCTGCACCGCACGGGGAAAGTCAACGGTAAAGGAACCGCCGGAACCCCAGGTGATGTACTCCATTTCCTTGTACAGCAGCCAGAGACCGAACACGACTCCGATAACCAGGCCCAGCCACATGGTAAAACCGTTGGCAGCCAGGTTACCGATGGCATTGTACATACCACCGACATTACAGCCGCCGGCCAGTGCCGCACCCACACCCATGAAGATACCGGCCAGCACAGCCTTGACAATCTCGCGGTAGGGCGGGAAACGGAGGGCGAACTGCCCGCCGAGACAGGCGGAGAGAAAAGCTCCACCGACAAAACCCAGTCCGATGACCGAACCCGAACTAATCAAGGCCGATTTAGGCGCATTCTGCAGGTACCCGACTCCGTAGAGAATCCAGTCACCCCAGTTGCGGATTGCACCGACGGCACCCCAGGGACGCCACCAGGCCATGATCAGAATACTGAGCAGGGCCACGATCACACCCGTGATATTGGCATTCCACTCGGATTCACAGAGAACCTTGTACAGTCCCTTGATCTTTCCTCCAAAACTCTCGTCACTCATACACTCCCCTCCTTCTGCTCTATATCTCTTATAACGGAACCGCGCTCCACAGCCCGACCGGGGCTGTCCGCGAAACCGTCCATGGGCATGCGTCATTCTGCCGGAACAGGACGCAAGTTCATACAGAACCGACTCCTTTTCAGCTCACCCTTTAACGACTCAGGCTTTTTTTGTCAAGGTTATTGACGGATTCAGTGGTTGAATCCTTGTTTTTTATTCCGTTTAACAGCTTTTATTTCAAGTGGTTATGGATATTCAACACCTTGAATTGCCATTCATTTATAACTTGACATCCCCATCCCTATTCGGTATAGAAAAGCCTATCGCAATCCTTTTTCAGTTAACAGATAACTGGGAAACTGCGTCATTTCAGTGAAAACAAAATCTCGTTTTCATGAACCCTTTTATTTATCTTACCAAGGTAGGAGGATCAAATGAGTGATGTAAAAGTAGCACCTGATGGACTGGATGTTGCAGCTGTACTTGATGCAAAAGGTTTGAGCTGCCCCATGCCTCTTCTGCGCACCAAAAAGGAAATCGGCAAAATCAACTCCGGCGAGATCCTGCAGATCGACGGTACCGATCCCGGTTCCCGTAACGATATCCCCGGCTGGTGTGAGCGTGCAGGTCACGAGTACCTGGGCGAGAAAGAGCAGTCAGGTTACATCAGCTTTTTCGTAAAGAAAGGTTGATCCCAGATCAAATCGCTTTGAAGCACTAGAAGGAGGATAAAGCCAATGGCTGCTGATCCGAACAAACTTGCTATTTTTGTGACCTCCCCCCAGCATATGGCCCACGTGGTCGGTCTGGCAGAAGCGGCGGTACGGGCAGGTAAGAAACCCATGATTTTCTTTACCTACAAATCCATTCACCTGACCAAGGATCCCCGTTTCAAGGGTCTGGCCGAGCTCTGTGGTGAAGAAGATATCGCAATCTGTGCAGACAGCTACACCTGTGAAGGATACGACTCTGCCGCTGATATTCCTGCAGGCCTGACAGGCAAACAGATGCGGACCCAGGCATTCCACGGCGCACTGCTTGACGAATGCGCCAAGTAC
>JALUJS010000147.1 GCA_027056825.1 Candidatus Krumholzibacteriia bacterium
CATCGTGATCCAGAAGCCGTCGCTGGGCGGGGTGTACTACTACTCCATGGCCCTGGTGATCATGGGCGGCCTGCTGGTCAGCACCTTCCTGACTTCCCTCCTGCTGCCCGCCATGGCATCCTTGTCCGAGGACGGCTTCGCCCTGCTGGGGCGGATCCCGGCGTTGGTAACCCGGAAGATAGAATCTCTACGTGATTCAATCATCCGGGCTTAGGCTCCCTTCGCGAGGCGGCTGTGGAATCGCTGAAGCATCTGATCGACCGGTTGCGCGCCGAACTCGGCGTCCAGGCCGTGCTGACCGACCCCGCCGCGCGCGCCGTCTACGCCCATGACGCCTCCCACCTGGAGGCGGGCCGGCCCGCGGCCGTGGTCCTGCCGCGTACGGCGCAGCAGGCCGCCCGCGCCGTGGCGCTGTGCGCCGAGGCGGCCGTGCCCGTGGTGTGCCGGGGCGCGGGCACCGGTCTCAGCGGCGGCGCCCTGCCGCCGGACGGGGCGGTGGTGCTGTCCCTGGCGCGACTGGACAGGCTCGGGCAACCCGATCCCCGGCGGCGCGTGATCACCGCCGGAGCCGGGGTCCTGAACGCCCGGGTCAGCGCCCGGTGCGCGGACGTGGGGCTGGCCTACGCCCCGGATCCCTCCAGCCAGAACGCCTCGACCATCGGCGGCAACATCGCCGCCAACGCCGGCGGGCCCCACTGCCTGCGCCACGGCGTGACCCTCAACCACGTGCGCGACCTGCGGTGGATCGACGCCTCCGGGCGGGAACTGGGCACGGGGAGCGACGCACCCGTTGTGCGCGGATTATCCCTGGCGGCGCTGCTGTGCGGGAGCGAGGGCACCCTGGGGGTGGTGACGGCCGCGGTCCTGGCCCTGATCCCGCGCGGCCGGGAGGTGCGCACCCTGCTGGCGGTCTTTCCGGTGCTGGACGACGCGGTGGGCGCCGTGGTGGCCCTGGTAGGTTCGGGGCTGCTGCCGGTGGCGGTGGAGATCGTCGACCGGACCATGCTCCAGGCCGTGGAGGAGGCCTTCGCCTTCGGTTTTCCCACCGATGTCGAGGCGGCCATGATCGTGGAGTTCAGCGGGACGGCCGCGGCGGTGACGGCCGACGCCGCAGCCGCGCGGGAACTGCTCATCTCCGGGGGTGCACGCGAGGTGACCCTGGCCGCGGACGAGGCCGAACGGCAGGCCCTGTGGCGCTGCCGCAAGAAGGCCTTCGGTGCGGTGGGGCGCCTGGCGCCGCGCTATGTGACCATGGACGTGGTGGTGCCCGTGGGACGCCTGCCCGGGCTGGTGCGGGACATCCAGCGCATCAAGGCCCGGTACGGGGTCGAGATCGCCACGGCCTTCCATGCCGGGGACGGCAACCTGCATCCCGGTGTGCACTATGACGACCGCGATCCCAACGAGACCCGGCGCGCCCATGCCGCCGCCGACGCCATCATCCTGCGCGCCCTGGAACTGCAGGGCAGCGTCACCGGCGAGCACGGGGTGGGCATGGAGAAGCTCCACGTGGTCGGCCGCATGCTTGATCCGGTGACGGCGGATCTGCAACGCGGGATCAAGGACGTGTTCGATTCGCGCGGGATCCTCAACCCCGGCAAGAAGCTGCCGGCCGCCGGTACGGAATTCGCCCCCGCGCCCCCGGTTCCCGACGCTCTGCGCATCGACTGGGACAGCCTGACGGTGACCGCGCCGGCCGGACTGCCGGTGGCCGCGATGCAGTCCGCCCTCATGGCCCGCGGCCTGTGGGTGCCCGTGGGGGCGTGGCTGCCGCGCGCCGCAGACGGCCCGGGCCTGGCGCGGGCCGGAACCGTGGGCGAGCTGATCGACCAGCTCGTGCCCGGGCCCGCCCTGGGAGCCTGGGGCACGGTGCGCGACGTGATCCTCGAGCTGTGGGCCGAAACGGGTGACGGTCGCATGTTCCACGCCGGGGCGCCGGTGATCAAGAACGTGGCGGGCTATGCCCTGCCGCAGGCCTTGTGCGGCGCGGGGGGTGTGTTCGCCCGGCCGCTGGCCGCCACCTTCCAGGTCAGACCCGCGCCGCCCGTGCTGGGTGCCTGGGTCTGCGAACCTCCCCCGGATGCGGCCGGCCGCGGGGTGCTGGCGCCCCTGATGCAGGTGGTGCGCGACCATCAGGAAGCGTTTCCCGGCCCGGTCGCGGTCCTGGAAACGGACGGGGAACGCCCGTGCGGTCCGCTGGTGATCCTGGCTCCGGGACGGGATACGTCCTGGGATCTGGGCGCCCTGCACGAGGAACTGGCGGCGGCGTGGGAAAAGGTCGGAGGCCGGTGCGCGCATCACGAGATCACCACCTTCGGCTCCGGGCCCGAAGATCTCCTCCGCCGGGGGCTGTTGCCGCCGTGGCTCCGGGAAGCGGAAGCCTGGACCCTGCTGACCCCGCGTCCGGGACCGGCGGTGGCGACGGACATGCCCTGGGCCGCGCGCCGGTTCGTGTGCGAACTCGACCGCCAGGTATGCTGGTCGCCCGCGGCCGCGGTGTCGGACGATGCCTGGCTGGCGGACGTGGTCTGGCGCGGCGGCGCGGCCACGCCGCTGCCGCGGCCTGCTGCGGATGTGCCGCTGGACATCCTGTGCGGGCTCAAGCGGGTGTTCGATCCCGGCTCCAGGCTGCCTGATCCGGAGTGGTTGCGATCATGAGCCGGGCGCCGGATATCCATGCCCTGCGCGAACTGCTGCGCTCCTGCGTGGAGTGCGGCCTGTGCCTGCCCACCTGCGCCACCTGGGCGGCCACGGGCAACGAGGTGCTTTCGCCCCGGGGCCGGTTGGTGCTCATGCATGAGCTGCTGGCCGGCGACCCCGGCCCCGATGCCGGCGCGCTGGAATCGTTCGACCGGTGCCTCGGCTGCCGGGCCTGTGAAACGGCTTGCCCCAGCGGCGTGCCGTTCAGCCTCTTCGAGTACGGCAAGGACCTGGCCGCGCGGGCGCGACGGGAGGGGACCCTGACGGTGACGCGGTCGCCGGCGCCCGGTTGGCTGCTGCGGCGCCTGGACCGGCCTGTGGTGCTCCGCGGTCTGAAGGCTTTGGCCCCGCTGGCTGCCCTGGCCCCCAGGCCCCTGGCCAGGATGGCGCGCTCGCTGCCGGCTGCGCCGGAGCGGGACCGGGATCTGCTGGCCCTGCTCGATGGCCTGACCGGCTCCCGCACTGGTGATGTGCAGCCTGCGGCCAAGGCCGGTTCCGCCGCCATCGGCATCGATTTTTTCGCCGGCTGCGCCAACGCGGGACTGCTGCCTGCTTCCTCGCGCCGCCTGATCGATCTGCTGCAGCGCAGCGGCTGCACCGTGCGCATCCCCGCGGGCCAGGCCTGCTGCGGCGCCCTGGCCGCCCACACGGGTCGTCCCGGCGACCGCGCGCGCAGGCACGGGCAGAATCGCCGGGCCTTCGGCCAGGGGGAGACGGCGCGGTGGATCGTGGTGGAAGCCGCGGGCTGCGGGGTCGAATTGAAGGAGCAGTACGACTTCGGCCCCGGCGAGGTGCTGGACGCCACCGAAGCCCTGGCGCGCCTGACCCTGCCGCCCCTGCGCCCCGTTCCGCTTCGCGTGGCCTACCATGCGGCCTGCCACCTGGAGCACGGGCAGAAGGTGACCGATCCGCCGCGCGCCCTGTTGCGCGCCATTGCGGACCTGGAACTGGTCGAACCCGAAGAGGCCGCCCTGTGCTGCGGCAGCGGCGGGGTGTGGTCGCTGGAACATCCGGACCTGGCCGCGGAGATCGGCCGGCGCAAGGCGCGGGCGCTGCTGGAGACCGGCGCGCAGCTCATTGTGACCACCAATCCCGGCTGCCTCGGCCAGATCAAGGGTGCCCTGGCGGAGCTGGGGGCGGACCTGCCCATCCTGCCGCTTACCGACCTGGTCTGGTACGCCGGGCTGGGCCCTGATTTATAACAATATAACGATAATATAATTAAATCCTTGCGGGCCGAGCCCGGACGGTTTAGAATGCCTTTTCCTGATTCCACCAGCGAGGAGCCATGACCAATCCCGCCGCCCTGCTCAAGAGCCTCAGCGATCCGGTGCGTCTGCGCCTGTTGCGGTTGCTGGCCCGTGAGGAACTGAACGTGCAGGAACTGGTCGGCATCACCGGCTTGAGCCAGCCGCGGGTTTCCAAGCACCTGGGGGTGCTGCGCCACGAGGGCTGGCTGCACCAGCGCCGCGAGGGCACCCGCATCTGGTACCGGGCCCTGCCGGCCGGACAGGCGCCCGGGGGCGAGGGCTTCCTGGGCCGAATTCTGGCCCTGGCCGAAGATCTCGAAGAGGCCGCCGCGGATGATCAGCGGTTGACCGCAGCCCTGGCCGCGCGACAGGTGCGCGCCAAGGCCTTCTTTACCGACATGGCCGACCGTTGGGAAATGGTGCGCGGCCAGTACGCCCTGCCGGAGTTCGATGTGGGCATGATGACGGCGCTGGCGCCGCCGGGGCTGCGGGTGCTGGACGTGGGCACCGGGCGCGGT
>JALUJS010000148.1 GCA_027056825.1 Candidatus Krumholzibacteriia bacterium
GGTCCGGCCAGGATCGAGCCGTGCTGCAGGAAGACCCCCCGCAACCGACGCTGGGCGCTGCCGACGAGCTTGCGCCCGCCCACGCTCAGCTCGTGCCGGCCCGCGCTGCGGAAACACACCAGCGAGGCCGCGGCCTCACGGCTCTCCCCCCGCGAGATCTCGGCCCGCAGCCCCATGCCCTCCAGGAAGGCCAGCAGGGCCCGGTTGATGGCCATGTAGGCGTCGTGCAGCGAATCGCCGAAGACCGGTCCGGGCGAGGTCCCCACCACCGCGTAGGTCAATTCGCGTGCGTGCAGGATGGCGCGCCCGCCGGTGGGCCGTCGCACCAGGCCGTAGCCTGCCGCGCGGACGGCCGCCGCGTCGAAGTCCGCCTCGCGCTGGTTGTAGCCGTAGGTCAGGCAGGGGGGATCCCACTGGTAGAGACGCAGGACCGGGTCATCGCCGGGAGCGTGGTCCCGGAGCAGCTCCGCGTCGCGGGCCATGTTGAAGGCCCCGTCCCGGACACCGTCGCGGATCACGCGCAGGACGCCGCCCACGCCGTTACCAGCAGTTGCAGGGGCCGAGCCGGGCCAGGTCCGGCTGCCGGGCCGCCCGCGCCTCGTCCATGCGTCCCACCGGCGTCGTCACCGGGGCCTTGTGCAGGATTTCCGGATCCTCCGCCGCCTCGGTGCGGATAGCCCGCAGGGCCGCGATGAAAGCATCCAGGCTCTCCTTCGACTCGGTCTCGGTGGGCTCGATCATGATGGCCTCGTCCACGATCAGCGGGAAGTAGATCGTGGGCGCGTGGACCCCGGAGTCCAGCAGCCGCTTGGCGATGTCCAGGGTGTTGACCCCGAACTCCTTCTTCCACGGCGCGCCGCTGGCCACGAACTCGTGCATGGTCTCACCCGAATGATCGGCGGGCAGGATGTCCGCCAGGGCGGTCTGCAGGTAGCGCGCGTTGAGCACGGCGCACTCGCTGGCGCGCGTCAGGCCGTTCCCGCCGCAGCGCAGGATGTAAGCCAGGGCGCGCAGGCATACCCCCACGTTGCCGAAGAAGGCGTGGATGGCCGCGTCGTCCGGGCCGGGTACGCGGTCCAGGCCGAATCGCCCTGCGTCCTCGGCCACGATGCGCGGGCCGGGGAGGAAAGGCTCCAGGTCCGCGGCCACGCAGATGGGACCGGCGCCGGGGCCGCCGCCGCCGTGGGGCGTGCTGAAGGTCTTGTGCAGGTTCAGGTGCACCACGTCGAAGCCCATGTCGCCGGGCCGGGCCTTGCCCATGATGGCGTTCATGTTGGCGCCGTCCATGTACAGCCGGCCGCCGGCCTCGTGGATGATGCGGGCCACCTCGACGATGTTGTCCTCGAACAGGCCCAGGGTGTTGGGATTGGTGATCATGATGCCCGCGGTCTGCGGACCGGCCGCGTCGCGCAGGGCCTCCACGTCGATGCGTCCGTCGGGCCGCGAGGCGATGGTGCGGGGCTTCAGGCCGGCCATGACCACCGAGGCGGGGTTGGTGCCGTGGGCCGAATCGGGAATGAGCACCTCGGTGCGATCCAGGTCGCCGCGGGAGCGGTGGTACTCGCCGATGACGAGCATGCCCAGGTACTCGCCCTGGGCGCCCGCGGCCGGCAGCAGGCTGCAGGCCGGAAAGCCCGTGATCTCGCACAGGGCGTCCTCGAGGCGGCGCAGGGCCTCCAGCAGACCCTGGATGTCCCCCACGTCCTGCTCCGGATGCAGGTCCGCCAGGCCGGGCAGGGCGGCGACCTGCTCGTTCACCCGGGGGTTGTACTTCATGGTGCAGCTGCCCAGGGGATACATGCCGCGTTCGATGTGGTGGTTGAGGCTGGACAGCCGGGTGAAGTGGCGCATGACCTCCGGCTCGCTCAGCGCGGGCAGGTCCGCGGGCTCGGCGCGGCGGGCGTCGGCCGGCAGGTCCGGGGCGGGTTCCCCGTCCCAGCGGGCGAAGATCAGGCCGCGACGCCCGGGAGCGCCCTGGTCGAAGATGCTGTCGGGCAGGGTCGCGTTCCAGCGCCCGGTCATGCCGCTCGACGTGGTGCTCATGACGCCTCCTGTGCCGGGTCGGCGAGGTAGGACCGCAACAACTCGCCCCAGCGGGCGATCTCCGCGGCGGTGCGCTTCTCGGTGACGGCCACCAGCAGGTCCCGGGGCCCGCAACCGGCCACCCCGTCCAGGGGGATCCCCGCCAGCACGCCGCGTGCGCGCGCGTGGGCCCGGAAGCCCGCGGCGGTGCCGCGCTCGAGCCGCACCACCGTCTCGTTGAACACCGGACCGGCAAAGGGCAGGTGGGCGCCGTCGCTGGCCTCCACCTCCCGGCGCACGGCCGCGATGCGCGCGCGGTTGGCCTCGCCCAGATCCAGGAACCCCTGGGGCCCCAGCAGGGAGAGGTAGATGGTGGCCCGCAGGGCGTTAAGACCCTGGTTGCTGCAGATGTTGCTGGTGGCCTTCTCGCGCCGGATGTGCTGCTCACGCGTCTGCAGGGTCAGGACGTAGCCTTCCTGGCCCCGGGTATCCACGGTGCGCCCGACGACGCGTCCGGGGATGCGACGCTTGTACGCCTCGCTGCAGGCCAGGAAGCCCAGCAGGGGGCCGCCCCAGGAGCAGGGGATGCCGAAGGGCTGCGCCTCCCCCACGGCCAGGTCGGCGCCGTACTCCACCGGCGCGCGCAGCACCGACAGGCTCACGGGATTGACCGCGGCGACCACCGCGGCGCCGCAGGCGGCACCGGCCTCGCCCAGCTTCAGCACCGGCTCGACCAGGCCCAGATAGTTGGGGTTGGCGATGGTCACGGCCCCTACGGTCTCGTCGAGCAGCCCGGCCAGGGCGCCGGTATCGGTCACGCCGTCCGGACCGACCGGCGCGACGACAAGCTCCAGCCCCCGGTGGGCGAGCATGGTGCGCACCACGCGCAGGTGGCGGGGGTTGAGGGTCTCCGGCAGCACGACCCGGTTGCGGCGCTTGGCGGTGCAGGCCACCAGCAGGGCCTCGGCCAGGGCCGTCGCCCCGTCGTACATGCTGGCGTTGGCCACGGGCAGGCCTGTCAACCGGCAGATGAAGGACTGCCACTCGTAGATGGCCTGCAGGGTGCCCTGCGAGACCTCGGGCTGGTAAGGGGTGTAGGCGGTCAGGAACTCGCTGCGCGAGGACAGGGCGTCCACCGCGGCGGGGATGACGCTGTCGTACACCCCCCCGCCCAGGAAGGAGACCAGCTCGGTCTGGCCGTGGTTGCGGGCGGCCAGGCGCCGGAACTCGTCGCGCACCTCCTGTTCGCTCAGACCGTCCGGCAAATCGAGCGCACGCTGCAGGCGCACATCGGCGGGCAGGTGGCTGAACAGGTCCTCGATGCTGTCGCGGCCGACGGCCTCGAGCATGGCCGCGATGTCGGCCGGCCCGTGGGGCACATAGGGCATGGGGCTCAACCCTCCACGAGGCGGCCGTAGGCCTCGGCATCCAGGAGCTCGTCCAACTCGCCCGACTCGGCCAGGCGCACCTTCACCAGCCAACCGGCGTCCATGGGATCGTTGTTGACCAGCTCGGGATTGTCGACCACGGACTCGTTGATCTCCATGACCTCGCCCGAGACGGGCAGGAAGAGGTCGGCCACGGCCTTGACCGACTCGATGGTCCCGCAGGGATCCTTCTGGCCGAACTCCGCTCCGACCTCCGGCAGCTCCACGAACACCACGTCGCCGAGCTCCGAGGCGGCGAAGTCGGTGACGCCGACGGTTCCGATCAGTTCCCCGTTCTCCTCTTCCACGCGCACCCACTCGTGCTCTTCGGTGTACTTGCGATCGTCCGGTACCATGACGGCCTCCTGCTGTTGCTGCCTCAGGCGGGCAGGTTGCGTTCGGCCCGCGGATCACCCTTGGTGCGCGCGGGCAGGAACGGGAACGGGACGACGTGACAGGCCAGGGCCTTGCCCCTGACCTCCACGCTGAGATCCGATTCGGGTACGGGTTTGCGGACCAGGGCCATGGCCAGGGCCCGGCCGAGGGTCGGGCTGAAGGTACCGCTGGTCACCTTGCCCACCGCCTGCCCGTCGTGCAGGACGGGAGCGTCCTGCCGCGCGATGCCGCGATCGTCGAGCTGCAGGCAGACCAGCTTGCGGGGCACGCCCGCCTTCTTCTGGGCGGCCAGGGCCTCGCGGCCGATGAAGTCGCCCTTCCTGAGCTTCACGGCCCAGCCGATCCCCGCCTCCAGGGGAGTGATGTCCTCGCCCAGCTCGTGGCCGTAGAGGCAGTAGCACACCTCGAAGCGCAGGGTGTCCCGGGCGCCCAGGCCGATGGGTTCGACGCCCAGGTCCCGGCCAGCGGCCAGGAGCTCCTCCCAGGCCGCCAGGGCGTCGGCGCCGGGCAGGTACAGCTCGTAGCCGTGCTCGCCCGTATAGCCGGTGCGCGAGACGATCCAGCGGCCGTGGGCGCCGTCCATGGTGAAGGCCGTGTAGAACTCCAGCCCGCCCAGGTCGT
>JALUJS010000149.1:0-11970 GCA_027056825.1 Candidatus Krumholzibacteriia bacterium
AACCAGAACCGGACGTCAGGGGGAAGCACCGGGAAGGTCCGCTGGCTGCCGAATGCGCGGCGCTGATCGCACGGGAAACCGGCCGGGGTTGCGCGGCGGTGGCGGGGATCCACCAGGACGACGCCACCCCGCAGGAGATCGCCGTCATCGTAACCAACGTCCGCTGCGCCGCGGCCGCCCTCGCACGCTGGGCGCGGGATCTCGCGGGCGCGGATCAGAGGTAGGGCAGGGCCACGGTGGCGTGGCCGCGCACGCCGTAACTCAGCCAGGCCGGATGTTCGGCCCCCAGGTCCCGACGCAGTTCCAGGGCCGCATTCCAAACCGCCGCGCCGGCGCACCATCCGGAGGCCAGGGCGGTGTAGAAGCCGCCGGCGAAGCGGCGGGCCGGCCGGCTGAACAGGGGCAGGGCCGGTCCGATGAAGACCGAGGCGCCCGCCTTGATGCAGCGCTTCCCCAGCAGGGGCAGGGCCCGGAAGCTGTTGGAGTAGACCAACGGGGGCATGACGCCGCCGTGTCCGATCCGGGCCGGATCCACCGGGCCGTCCGCCAGCAGCCAATCTCCCCGTCCCGGTCCCCGGGGCGCGGACCGGTCGCGGGAATCTCCGGCCCCGGCGCAGGCCTCGCGGCCGACAGGGACGGATACGCCTCCCCGCTGCCGGTAGCGTTCGCTGACATCGTCCAGCAGGCTGGTGATGGGATCGACTCCCAGCACCTCGCCCTCCATGCCCGCCAATTCCTCCAACGTGTCGTCGGTCATCTGGGCCGCTTCCTCCAGCATGAGGTTCATCCAGTACTCGCCCTGGCTGGCGTCGTACTGGACCGCTTCGCTGGTGGGCCCGGCGTAGTGCAGGGCCTGGAAACCGAAACAGGCGGAGGCCAGCTCCGATGGGGTCACCGCTCCGTCGGGAACTTCCAGGCGCGCGGCCAGACGGCCACCCAGACCGTCGCGCAGGGCGCTCATGACGGCCTCGGCCTCCCGGAAGATGAGGCTGCGGATGGCGCGGTCGCCATGGCCCGGCACGAACAGGATACGCGGGGCCTGGCCGCAGGAAGCGTCCAACTGGGGGAGGATCGCCGGCAGGGTGGTCTGGCCCTCCGGTCCGACCAGGAAGCGTGAATGAAGGTACCGCATCATCCAGGGGCGCTGGGCCGGGTCGGTCGCCGGATCGCAGGAGCGGTCGCCCACGCTGACGGGGTGGCCGCGCAGCATGAAGTCCAAGCCGTTGTGCAGCCACATCCAGGGCAACTCCAGCTGTTTCCCGCGGCCCACCAGGTGGTAGCCCACCAGTTCGTCGTGGACCGGATGGTCCAGGTCCAGGGTCGCTACGCCGGGGCGGTCCGGGCCAGGGGCCAGGGCGCCGGGATCGTGTTCCTGCAGGGCCCGGAACAGCAGGCGCCCGGTCTCGGCCATGCGGTCGGTCACCGAGACCGCGTCCAGGCCGTCCCGCTGCTGGATGGTCTCGAGGCCGGCCGCGGCCTCGGTGGCCTGGGCGCAAAGGGTGTCGAATCCGGCGTTGCAGCCGGGCTCAGGCAGGAAGATATCGATCCAGCGCATGGTCAATTCCGCTCCCGGAAACATGGCTCCCGGAAGGCCGCGGTGGGGGCGGATCCGTGGAACCATTTGGAACCTCAAGCATTACGGTTACGGCGGCGGGATGCCGCGACAGGGCCGTGATGCTACGGGAGTCGGGATTGCACAGAATGTGCCCAATAGCGAAAAACCGGCTGTCGCCGGCTTTTTTCGGTCCCGGGATTCCGGGAAAATTCATGGTGCCCAGGGGGAGACTCGAACTCCCACGGGGTTACCCCCACTACGACCTGAACGTAGCGCGTCTACCAATTCCGCCACCTGGGCCCTGTGATGTCGCCGCCGGGAGGCGCGCCTCCGGCGACGGAGGGCCAATCTAGCGGGTGGAAGGGGGGTTGTCAACCGGACTCCCCGCAATTGACCCAAATTTTCTCCTTGTGCCATCGAAATTGTGTCTGGCCGGCCCGGATCGGTTGGTTCCCTGCCCCCCTGCACACACAACCCCTTGGCCCATGGCGTCTTGGAGGCCCGGGAGCCAGGGAGGGCGGACGGGCCGGAAAGCCGAGGTTGCCGGAGGCAGGAGGCCGTAGGCAACCGTCCATGAGCCAAGGGGTTGTGTGTGCAGGGGGGCAGGGTAGCAGCCATCCGGTAACCCCGGGACACAATTTCGAAGGCACAAGGAGGGAAATGGAGGATTGCAGGTGGGCGGTCAGAAGGTATATTCAACCGGTTGAAGGCGCCCCCTCGTGGGCTTGCCCACATTATTCAGGAATAATGCGGGCTGGATGGTGAAGTTTGCCCCGGGAGCAGGAATGGCCCGCAAGAAGGACGACGGCGGTATCAGGATCATCGGCAAGAACCGCCGGGCGTTCCACGAATATCATGTCCTGGACACCTGGGAGGCGGGCCTGGTTCTGCTGGGCACCGAGGTCAAGGCGTTGCGCGCCGGCCGGGTCAACCTGGGGGATGCCTACGGAGAGATCCGCGACGGCGAAGCGTGGCTGTGCAAGATGCACATCGGTCCCTACGAGATGGGCAACCGCGAGAACCACGAGCCGTTCCGGCGGCGCAAGATGCTCCTGAACCGCAGGGAGATCCGCAAGATTCGCCCCCGCATCGAGGAGCAGGGCCTGACCCTGATCCCGCTGAAGATCTACTTCAAGCGCGGCCGGGTGAAGGTGGAGATCGGACTGTGCCGCGGCAAGAAGCTGCACGACAAGCGCGAGGACAAGGCGCGCAAGGATGCGGATCGGCGCATCGCCCGGGAACTGGGCCGGCGCGGATGATCCACGTGAACGGGAAGGATGCCGAACCATGGCGGCAGTGAGCAACACGTGCCCCGACGGGGCCGGGCGGGCACGCGCGGGAACAACCGGTGCGATCCCGGCCGTCCTTGCGGCCCTTGTCGTGCTGGTTCTCCTGGACGTGACCGGGGCCGGGGCCCAGGATGTGCAGGTCGATCCCTTCGCTTTCACTCGGGTCGATCCGACTGCCGCGGAGCACCCCCTGCTGGCGGTCGACCGCACCACCGGCACCGAACTGCAACTGAAGGGACGCGCCCTGCTGGAGGGATCCGGCGAGTTGTACCTGGACTCCGCCGACGTGGCGACCCTGCTGCAGGGATCGCGCTTCTGGGACGGGCGCCTGCGGTACCTGGAACTCAAGTGCGCCGGCGGCGCCTTCGGCCTGACCGCCGGGACGCGGTTGGTGACCGGTCCCCAGGGTGAGACGCTGCTGCCGGTGCCGGTGCTGTATTTCGACGACGAGCTGTGGCTGCCCATGGTGGCCCTGACCGATGTCCTGGGACCGGCCCTGGGACTGAAGATCGACTGGGATCCGGACCGCGACCGCCTGGAGATGGGCGCGGTCCAGCACAACATCACCGGGATCCGCACCGAGGTGCTGGGCAGGGCCACGGTGGTCCATATCGAGTGCTCCGAGCCGCTGGGCTACCGGGCGAGCGGGACGCGCGACGGCAACATCGAGGTGAAGATCTACGGGGGAAGCCCCGTTCCCTCGCTGGCCGCGCGGGTCCGGGCGCGGGGCTTGCTGCGCGGGGTGGGCGTGCGCCGGGTTTCGGGCGCGGCGCTGTTGATCCTGCGCGCGGACGACCTGGTGGGGCACTTCCGCACCTACACCGACCAGGACGGCCGGGAGATCGTGGTGGTCCTGGAGGAGGAACAGGTCTCGGCCCTGCCCGAACCGGTGCCCCGCGGCCGGGTGGACGTGAACATCGCCACCGGGCCGGTTGACGTCACCCATGACCTGACCGTGGGCGTGGTGGTCATCGACCCCGGCCACGGTGGGCATGACATGGGTGCGGTGGGGCCGGACGGGATCATGGAGAAGAACGTGAACCTGGCCGTGGCCAGGGAACTGCGCTCCTACCTGGAGCACCAGGGCGACCTCAAGGTGATCCTGACGCGCGACCGCGACGAATTCATCGAGCTGGACCGGCGGGCCGAACTGGCCAACACCGCCGGCGGCAACCTGTTCATCTCCCTGCACTGCAACAGCTGGTTCAACGACAGCGCTTCCGGCCTGGAGACCTACTTCCTCTCGCCCGCGCGCAGCGACTGGGCGCGGAGCGTGGCCGCGGCCGAGAACGGTTCGGGCGCTGACGGCAGCCTGGACGTACCCGACGACGTGGAGTTCATCGTCTGGGAGCTGGTGCAGAACCGCTTCATCAGCAGCAGCAGCCACCTGGCGGAAGTGATCCAGGACGAGGCCACGGCCGACCTGGGCATGGAGAACCGGGGCGTACGCCAGGCCGGGTTCCGGGTCCTGGTGGGGGCCTACATGCCTGCGGTGCTGGTGGAGATGGGCTTTCTGAGCAACCCGCGGGAGGAACGGAAGCTGGGCTCGGCGCCTTACCAGCACCGGCTGGCCCAGGCCATCGGCGACGCCATCCTGTCCTACCGGGATGAGATGGCCGAGTTGCAGGGAACGACCGGAGGCGCGAGCCATGGGCGCTGATCCGCGCCAGGGCGTGAAGTCCGGGACCACGGGCCGCGGGCCGCGGTCGCGGCGCCCGTCCACGCGCCGGCCTCGCTCCGGCGGAGGACGGCCCTGGGGGGTGTTGCTGTGGGTGGTGATCCTGGTGGCCCTGGGCGCCGGAGCCGGCTGGTTGCTGCTGTCCCGTCATGGGGGCGCACCCGACTTGCAGGTCACTTCGCCGACGGCCGCCGAGCAGGAGCCGGTGGCCGGGGACCGCGCCGTCCGCGTGGTATTTCCGGAGTGGGACGGCGAGGGCTACATCATCGAGCAGCGGCGGGTGCCCAGCCGCGGTCGACCCGACGAGGACCTGCTGGCGATCATGACCTCCCTGTGCGCGGGGCCGGTGACCAGCGGGGCCATCAGCGCCCTGCCCGCGGGCACGCGCGCCCTGGCGGCCTTCCTCGACCCGCAGGATCATTCGGTGGTCCTGGACTTCAGCAGCGAGCTGGTCACCGGCCACCCAGGCGGCAGCCTGGCCGCCGCGGCCACCCTGACGAGCATCCTGCGCACCGTGGCCCTGAACTTCCCGGACGCCCGCTCGTGCGTGATCCTCATCGACGGGGCGCCCGTGGGCACCCTGGCCGGCCACCTGGATCTCAGCCGGCCCTTCGATCCCCGGAGGTGGCTGTGATGACCGGTGCGGCGGATCGCGAGCGGCCCATCGGGGTCTTCGATTCGGGCCTGGGCGGCTTGACCGTGCTGCGGGCCCTGCACCGGCGCCTGCCCTGCGAGGACATCGTGTATTTCGGCGACACCGCCCGGGTGCCCTACGGCACCAAGGGCGCCCGCACCGTGGTGGACTTCGCCCGGCAGGACGCGGGGCTGCTGGTCGCCCGCGGGGTCAAGATGGTGGTGGTGGCATGCAACACCGCCAGCGCCTTCGCCCTGCAGCACCTTCGCGAAGTCCTGCCGGTGCCGGTGCTGGGCGTGATCGAGCCGGGCGTGGCCACGGCGTTGCGCGCCACCCGGGGCGGTCCGGTCGGCGTCATCGGCACCCCCGGCACCATCGGTTCGGGCCGTTACCAGGAGGGGCTGGCCCTCGGCCGCGACGGTCTGGCTGGTTTGTCCCCCGAGCGCATCCTGGTGGGGGAGTGCCCCCTGCTGGTGCCGCTGGTGGAGGCCGGCTGGCTGGACCATCCGGCCACCGGAATGATCCTGGACACCTACCTGGAACCCCTGCGGGCCGCGGGTGTGGACACCCTGATCCTCGGCTGCACCCACTACCCCCTGCTGAAGGATCCCATCGCCGCCTACATGGGCGAAAAGACCGTCCTGGTGGATTCCGCGGAAGCCCTGGCCGAAGCGGCCGAGGCCCTGCTGGGCGAGCGGGGCCTCCGGCGCCGTGACGGCGCGCCCGGGGACCGCGAGCCGGCGGGCCGGCTGGAGTTCCACCTCAGCGATATCCCCTGGAAATTCGCCGAGATCGGTGCGAGGTTCCTGGGCAAACCAATCACCGACGTGCGGACCGTCTCCCTGGAGGAGATGGAGGAAGCCGGACGCCTGCCAACGGAGGGATGAGCCCTTGAATGAACGCGCCGAAGGCCGCGGCCCCAACCAGCTGCGGCCCACCACCCTGACCCGGGACTACCTGCCTCACGCCGAGGGTTCCTGCCTGATCAAGATGGGCAACACCCACGTGGTGTGCACCGCCACCATCGCCAACGGCGTGCCGCGCTGGCTCAAGGGTTCCGGCCAGGGCTGGATCACCGCCGAGTACGGCATGCTGCCGCGCAGCACCGGCGAACGCATGCGGCGCGAGGCTGCGGCCGGCGGGCAGGGCGGCCGGACCATGGAGATCCAGCGTTTGATCGGGCGCTCCCTGCGGGCGGTCACCGACATGAACGCTCTGGGCGACCTGACCATCACCCTGGACTGCGACGTGATCCGGGCCGACGGCGGCACGCGCTGCGCGTCCATCAACGGGGCGGCCGTGGCCCTGTACGACGCGCTGTCGCGGCTGCGCCTGCGCAAGCACCCCATGCGCTCCCTGGTCGGGGCGATCAGCCTGGGCATCGTGGGGGGCGAGATCCTCATGGACCTGGACTATCGCGAGGATTCCACGGCCGAAACGGACATGAACCTGGTGATGGCCGAAGGCGGCGGGCTGATCGAGATCCAGGGCACCGCCGAGCAGCGGCCCTTCCAGCGCGAGCAGCTGGACCGCATGGTGGAACTGGGCGCCGCCGCCATCGCCAAGATCAACGAACTGCAACGGAAAGTTCTGGAGGCGTGATGGACAAGGGAAAGCGCAAGGTCGTGCTGGCCAGCCGCAATCCCGACAAGATCCGGGAATTGCAGGAACTGCTGGCCGACTCCCCTTTCACCGTGGTGGGGGCGGGAGAGTATCCGGGGCTGCCCGAGGTCATCGAGGACGGCACCACCATCCTGGGCAACGCCCGTCGCAAGGCCATGGTCACCGCCGCGTTCACCGGCGAGATCGCCCTGGCCGACGACACCTCGTTCCAGGTGCGGGAGCTGAACGACTGGCCGGACATCTTCGCCGCCCGTTTTTCCGGTAGCGGGGCGACCTACGCCAGCAACGCGCAACTGGTCCTGGACCTGATGCGGGAAGTGCCCGACGAGGCCCGCCAGGCGCGCTTTTCCACCGCCTGCGTGTGGCTCGATCCACAGCCGGACACGGGGGACGGCCTGGACGAAGCGAGCTTTCCCGTTCTCGGTCCCGCGTCGCGGCGCTGGGTGCGCAACCCCTGGTTCGGGACCCGGCCCTTCCACCCGGACAGCTCGCCGGTGCCCGGGGAGTGGGACTACTGGAACACCCTCAGCGACCGCCGCGCGGCGTGGCGGGAGTACGCCACGCGCATGCTGGCGGACAAGACCAACTACGGCGGCCACGACGCCGAGGCCCTGGCGGAGGTGGGCCGGAGCCTGCTGGCTTCGTGCCCGGACAGCCCGCTGGCATCCGGCCAGGATGAAGAGGCCGCCAACGGCGGCGGGCCGCGCATGCGGTTGCCCGATCCCGAACTGTGGACGGCGCCCGGACCGGGCGGGGTGTTGCCGGACGTCAGCCCGTTCTATCCCTCCGGCCTGCCCCATGACGCGCCGGGGCGGAACCTCGCCCAGCCCCTGTGGCTGGAGATCGACACCACAGGAACCCTGGTCGGAGCGGTGACGCGCGAGCCCATCGGCGGCGGCGGTTTCGGGTATGACCCCATCTTCCGGCCCACGGGCCTGGAGGCCACCCTCGCGGAATTGGATCCTGAGCAGAAGAACACCCTGAGCCACCGCGGCCGGGCGCTGCGCAGGATGCTGAAGGCGGTGCACCGGGCCTACGGGCTCTGACCCCGGGCCTGGAAGCGGGGACCTCGCCCCCGGCGCGGCCGTGCGACCCCGCCGCGGGACGCCGGGCCCCAGCGGGTCATCTCCGGTTGACGCCTACGGGGGCCTGATCGCGGGGCCGGACGGTTGACAGCAACGGCCGCCTGGCCCACCTTGTGCCTCCCCGCGGTGATCAGGGCCGGTGGCGGCTTCCGCGGCGTGTTTCATGCTGGGTCGGGGCGTGGCGCAGCCCGGTAGCGCATCTGCTTTGGGAGCAGAGGGTCGCAGGTTCAAATCCTGTCGCCCCGACCAACAGACCGGTCAAGCGGTGGCTTGACACGGCAGCATCCGGCGGCCATTATTCGCGTCCGCACCCGGGGGAACCTCCGGCGGGCAGCGGGCTTCCGGATTCCGGGGCGCCCGTAGCTCAGTTGGATAGAGCAGCGGACTTCTAATCCGCAGGCCGCAGGTTCGAATCCTGCCGGGCGCGCCAAACGCGAATACTGGTGGTGGCTGTAGCTCAGTTGGCAGAGCCCCTGGTTGTGGTCCAGGTGGTCGTGGGTTCGAATCCCATCAGCCACCCCATTCTTTTTTATCCGTGATCCGCGGTCCATCTGGTATGGTCTCCTCCCGCAGTGACTGACCGGGCTCCGGCGGCTCCTGTTGCGATCAGGGGCGGCCCGAGCCGGGTATGAAGGGCCTGCCGGGGCCGTGGATTCATTCCAGGGGAGCGGTTGCTCCGCAATCTTCAAGGAGGGCGCGATGGCTGGCGTCAACAAGGTGATCATTATCGGCAATCTGGGACGCGATCCGGAGATCAAGTACACCCAGAACAACGTACCGGTGGCCAACTTCTCGGTGGCCACCAGCGAGAGCTGGAAGGACAAGAACACCGGCGAGTGGCAGGAGAAGACCGAGTGGCACCGCATCGTCGCGTGGCGCCACCTGGCCGAGCGCGCCGAGAAGTACCTGAAGAAAGGCAAGCAGGTCTACATCGAGGGCCGCATCGAGACCCGCAAGTGGACCGGCCAGGACGGCAACGACCGCTACACCACCGAGATCATCGCCAACCAGCTGATGCTCCTGGGCCGGCGGGACGACAACGAGAGCTTCGGCGGGCAGTCCTCCAGCAGCGGCTCGTTCACGCCGCCGCCCATGGACAAGACCCCCGAGGAGGACGACGACCTGCCGTTCTGACCCACCGGGCGGCCTGCTGCGACACATCCCCTGGCGGCGAACCGGTCGGCCCTGCCGGCCTCCAACGGTTCGGCGCCAGGGGATGTGTCGCAGCAGGCCCCTCCGCCCCGGCGCGGCTGGCCGTCGTCCCCGGTGGATCTTTCGGTGTTGCGAATCAGGGGAGCGGGGGGTTAATTGGGCGCAGGTCCGGCGGAATGTGGAGGAGACCCCTGGCGGCGGTTCGCCGCCCCGGGGGACCGGGTTTCGCCGGGCCTTCCTCTACCCGCCTGTCCGGTGGCTGCGCGCTGCTACCGGCGCCATTTCCCCACGCTTGAATCCCATAGCCTGGCCCCTGCCCGGCGACTTGGAGGGCGATAGCCCGACGGAACCGGGCAGGGGCCAGGCTATGGGACTCAAGCGCGGGTCTGGCACCACCGGTACAGCGCGCAGTCATCGCACCGCGGGGCGCGCGCCCTGCAGGTCTTGCGCCCGTGGTCGATGATCAGATGCCCGAAGTCCCGCCAGTCCTCGCGCGGGATGCACTCGTTCAGCTGCTTTTCCACCTTCACCGGATCGGTCTGGTCGGTCAGGCCCAGCTTGCGGCTGATGCGGCCCACATGGGTGTCCACCACCACGCCGTCGGGGTGGTTGTAGATCTCGCCCAGGACCACGTTGGCGGTCTTGCGCCCGCAACCGGGGATCTTCACCATGGCCTTCATGTCGTCGGGGATCTCGCCGCCGTGACGCTCCAGCAGGGCTCGGGCCGCCCCCTGCAGGCTCTTGGCCTTGTTGCGGTAGAAGCCCGTGGAGCGGATGGCCTCCTCGATCTCCTCGCGCGGCGCCTCGGCGAAATCCCGCATGGTGGGGAACCGCTCGAAGAGGCCGGGGGTGACCATGTTCACACGCGCGTCGGTGCACTGGGCCGACAGGATGGTCGCCACCAGCAGTTGCCAGGCGTCGCGATGGTCGAGGCTGCACCTGGAGTCGGGGAACTCCTCGCGCAGGGCGGCGATGACGGCCCTGGCGCGTTTTTTCCGGGTGGGGAGGGTGGCCAGGGGCTTGGGCTTTTTCGGGGTTTGGGCCATGGTCAAGCGTTGTCCTTTGCGGGGGGAAATTCACTTGGGATTTGCGCCCGCCCGACTTGACACCACGGAGGGCGGGTGCTAGCTTTTCGCCTCCGTCGGGGGCGTATGCGTGCATCTTCGCCCTGCAATCTATCAGCACGCGGCCTCGACGGCCACATCGCGATTCAACCCGGACGACAACTCCGGGTTCGGGTGCGCCGCTAGCTCAATTGGCAGAGCAACTGACTCTTAATCAGTAGGTTCGGGGTTCGATTCCCTGGCGGCGTACCAAATAGATCAACGACTTGCGCCTGCTGGGCGTAAGTCGTTTTTCTTTGGGAGCAGTTGCCTGCCCATCAGGTCAACTCTTGCCCGCACCCGAGGGAAAACGTTAGAATCGGCTCCTCGCCCGACAGCAGCATCAGGACCATCGCCAGCCGATTTCCGGAGGCCCCATGGACCGCGTCAAGATCTGTCCGGTGTGTCACGCCGAGTACTATCCCGATGTTCTGGAATGCGCCGATTGCCATGTGGCCCTGGTGTGGCCGGGGCGGCACCCCGTGACCGAGCCCCTCCAGGATGATGGTGGCTGGGACCAGTTCGAGGAGACCGAGATCCTCGGCCAGGTGGCCTGCGACGAGGAACGGATCATCGGCATCTACCGCGCCAACCTGGCCAGGGAGGGCATCCCTTCGGCCATCCTGCCCACGACGCGTTACCAGCCGAAGGAGGTGCGCTTCGAGTATTCGGTGGTAAGCGGCAACCGGGAGATCGAGATCGAGGCGGGCCAGGTCCCGGTGGGGGACATCCTGGAGGGTTTCCGGTACGACCTGTTCGTCCGCCGCCTGGATTGGGAGCGGGCCACGGAAATGATCACCGAGCTGTTTCCCGGACTGCATCCCGACCAGCCTGACGGTTTCTACCACGAGTACGAGCTGGGCAAGTGTCCCGCCTGCGGGGCCGAGGTTCCCGAGGGCGCCACCGAGTGCCCCGATTGCGGATTGTCCCTGGCGGATCCGGACGAAGAGGCATGAAGCCAACCGGAAGGACCATCATGGGTCACGTCGCCATCCTGGCCTGCTTGGTACCAGTACCGGACTTGACCGGTCATCAATGGGTGTAGCCTAGGGACTTCAGGGCTTTCTGCACTTCCGGATCCACCTTGTGGCCGGTGGCCCGCGGCAAGGACTTGGCTGTGGCCGCCTCGACCCAGGCGTCGAGGATCTGTTCCATTTCCGCCGCCCTTTGCGGGTCCTGCTCCATGAGATCCTCGTTCTCGCGGTAATCCCCTGCGATGGTGTGATACAGGTGTTTCCGTGGCATGGCCCAATCGCGAGGGTAGGGCTTGATGAACTTGAACGCGCCGTCGTAGACGCACCTGATGACGCCCCGTACGGCCTCGCTGAACACGTAGCGGTGCAACTGGACGGTGGGGCGCGAAAACGCCGGTTGGAGATCGGTCCCCGACAACGGAGCATCGTTGGGAATACCCAGCAGGGACAGGACGGTGGGAAAGATGTCCACCGACGAGGTCAGGGATTCCACGACGCGCCCGGTCGGAATGACCCCTGGCAGACGCATGATCAAGGGCACGTGGACAACGGGATTGTACATGCCGGCGTGGCAGAAATAGATCCCCTTTTCCGTCATGCTCTCCCCGTGGTCACCGACCATGATCACTAGGGTATTGTCCTCGATTCCCGTATCCTTCAACCAGTTGAGAACCCTCCCGATCTGGGCGTCCATGTACGAAATCTCACCCTTGTATAGCGGGATGATCCGATCGGGATCCACCATGCCTTCCGGTGTACGGAGCATACTGCTGCCCATGGATTTGGTGTAGGGGACGGCCTCGAAGTTCGCGCCAGCGGGATACATCCCGGCGTAGGAAGCGGGAGGCTCGTAGGGAGTATGCGGATCAAAATAATG
>JALUJS010000149.1:11980-13216 GCA_027056825.1 Candidatus Krumholzibacteriia bacterium
TCATTGCGCTTGCCCGCCGTGATGGTGACGGCGGGGCAGGGAAGGAACCGGTCGAATCCCTGGCCGAACCCGGAATTGGCCGGATTCAGGTGCTTGGCGCTTACCGCCGCGAGGGTGTGATAGCCGTGGTCGCGCAACACCTCGGCCAGGGTCGTCGCTTCGGTGGTCAGGGCGCTTTCGTTGTCATAGACCGCGTGTCTGGCCAGGTACAGCCCGGTCATGACGGAAGCGTGGGATGGATTGGTGCACTGGCTGGGGGCGACATTGTGGGCGAAACGGACTCCCGCGGCGGCCACCCCATCGATGAACGGGGTCTTCACGTCGGTCATTCCGTAGCATCCGATGTAGTCGGCCCGCGTGGTGTCCATGGTGATCAGCAGGACGTTCGGCGGTTCCTTGTGGCCGCACCCGGACAGCGCGGCCAAGCCGAACAGGACGAGACCCGCAAGGGCAGCCGCCCGGCATACTCCTATCATGTCTTTCATTCCACCAACCCCCTGCGCTCCAGCAGCGGGGTGATGCTCGGCGCCTTCCCGCGGAAACGCTTGTACAGCACCATGGGATCCTCGCTGCCGCCGCGCTCGAGGATGTTCTCGCGGAAGGCGCGCGCGGTGGCCGGATCGAAGATGTCGCCGGTTTCCTGGAAGGCCGCGAAGGCGTCGGCGTCCAGGACCTCGGCCCACAGGTAGGCGTAGTAGCCCGCCGAGTATCCCCCCGCGAAGATGTGCCGGAAGTAGGGGCTGCGGTAGCGCACCACGATCTCGGGGATCAGGCCGATGCGCTCCAGGGACGTCTTCTCGAACTCCGCGGGGATGCGCTCCTGCGTGTCGGTCAGGGTGTGCCAGTCCATATCCAGGTAGCTGGCCGCCACGTACTCCGAGGTCTCGAAACCCTGGTTGAAGTGGCCGCTGGCCTTGATCTTCTCCACCAGCGCGGCGGGGATGCGCTCGCCGGTCCTGTACTGGCGGGCGTAGATGTCCAGCACCTCGGGCTCCAGCGCCCAGTTCTCCATGACCTGCGAGGGCAACTCCACGAAGTCGCGCGCCACCGCGGTGCCCGAAAGGGTCCGGTAGCGGCAGTCGCTGAGCATGCCGTGCAGGGCGTGACCAAACTCGTGGAACATGGTCCGGACCTCGTCCAGGCTCAACAGCGAGGGCTCGTCGGCGGTCGGCTTGGTGAAATTGCCCACGTTGAAGATCACCGGGATGACGCGCTCGTCGCCGTCGTGGTATTCCT
>JALUJS010000150.1 GCA_027056825.1 Candidatus Krumholzibacteriia bacterium
CGCGCGGGAGCGCAGGACCTCGGCGCTGCCCAGTCCGGGGACCCCGTCCACCTCCCGGATCACCACGCGGCCGCCCGGCACGTTGTGATCCAGGGCGTTCTCGAGCAGTTTCTCCAGGGCCGTCCCCATCATGTCCATATCACCCAGCAGGTCCCAGGGCGTCCCGCCCTGCAACTCGTTGCTGACGCTCAGCGCCATCTGGTCGATCTTCTCCCCCTTGTCAGCGAGCAGGTCGCTGACCAGCGCGCCGGCCGGCACGGCGGTGATGGTCACCCGCCGGTTCACGGCCTGGAGATTGGCCATGACCGTGGCGTCGTTCATGAACTCGTCCAGGCGCAGGGTGTTCTTGGCGATGACATCCAGGATTTCCTGCAGGTTGATGCTGGCCAGGACCTCCTGCCCGGCCTCCGGAACCTCGTCGGCGGCCTTGCGCAGGTATTCCATGCCGCCCTTGATGGCCGTCAGCGGGGTGCGGATCTCGTGGGAAATGAGGGTCAGGACATCGTGTCTGGTCTTGTCCAGGCGGCGCAGCTCGGCCAGGGTGGCGCGCAGCTGTTCATTCTTCTCCTGGACCTGCAGGCGGGACTGCCGCAGGTCGCCGGCCATGGCGTTGAAGTCGGCCATAAGCTGCGCGACCTCGTCCTCGCCGGTCACATCCAGTTCACAGTCCAGGTCCCCCTTGGCCACCGCGTGCATGGCCCGGCCCAGGGCGCGCATGCGCAAGCTGGCATGGTTGAGCACAGGCAGGACCAGCAATGGGACCAGGAGGATGGAGGCAAGCCCCAGCAGCCAACAGATCACCGCGGGGTCCTCCACACTGCGGAAAGGCCACATCAGCGCAGGATCCCAGCCGGCTTCCCGGAGGGCCAGGACCAGGCCCGTACTCATGACGGCGATACCGAAGCCCAACAGGGGAAGCAACCGCCTGACCAGGAGGTTCCGGATTCCGAAATGCCGATTCTCGCCGCTGCCGGTCATACCCATCCCTTTCGGTCATCCTAACCCGGATTATTGAATCGCTACGCGATCCCGCAAGGCGATTCAATAATCCAGGCTAACATCCGGTCCCGTAGCCGGGACCGGGACTTCCCCCACGGAATTTATCGGCAATAATTCCTCGGGGTTGACCCCGAGTTGAGGGGCGGGTGATGATGGGGGCGAAACGAAGCGGTTCCCTTCCGGCGACGGGACGTCATGGCTACCCTGCTGTTGGTCAACAAGTTCTATCACGACACCGGTCCGGCCGGCGGCGTCGGCCGCTACCTGGTCCAGGAAGAGCAGGATCTGGCCGGCGCCGGTTGGGAGGTCGTACCCTTCGCCATGGCCGAACCCGCGGCCCGGCCCAGCCGCTGGTCCGGGCACTTCGTACGGGCCCGCGACTACACGCGCCCCCGTTTCGGGTGGTCAGGCCTGCGTGACGCCGTCTCCCTGGTCTGGAACACCGAGGCCGCGACCAGGCTGGAGGGACTGCTGGAAGAAGTGCGGCCCGACGTGGCCCACCTGCACAATATCTACCATCACCTCTCCCCCTCCATCCTGGGCGTGCTGCGCCGCCACGGCATCCCCATGGTGATGACCCTGCACGACCTGCGCCTGCTGTGCCCGGCCATCCACATGCTGCGCGACGGCGAGGTCTGCGAACGCTGCCGGGGCCGGAAGTACGGTCACGCGGTGCTCGGCAAGTGCGTGAAGGGATCGCGGGCGGCCTCGCTGCTGGCGGCGGTGGAGACCTGGCACCAGCGCTCCCGCCGCCTGTACGAGGACCAGGTGGACCTGTTCCTCTGTCCCAGCCGCTTCATCCGCGACAAGTATGCCGCGTGGGGATTCCCCGCCGGCAAGCTGCGGCATCTGCCCAACTTCGTGGATCTGGAGGCGTGGAGCCCGGAAGCCGTCCGCCGGACCGGGGTCCGCGACGCCTACCTGTACTTCGGACGCATCTCGAGGGAAAAGGGGCTGCACACCCTGCTGGAGGCGCACGCGCTCTGGTGCCGGAATAACGGCGGAACCGCGCCCCTGACCCTGCTGATCGCGGGCGAGGGGCCGGACGAGACGGCGTTGCGGGATCGGGCCGCCGCGCTGGCGGCGCCCGGGGTGGAATTTCTCGGTCCCCTGGACCGGGACGGCCTGCTGGAGGCCATGGGCCGCAGCCTCTTTACCGTCCTGCCCAGCGAATGCTACGAGAACGCCCCCATGGCCGCCCTGGAATCCCTGGCCTCGGGCCTGCCCCTGGTGGGCACCCGCCTGGGCGGCATCCCTGAAATGATCAGCGAAGGATCAACCGGCATCCTGGCCGAACCCCGCAACCCCGCCTCCCTGCAGGCGGCCCTGGAACAGGCCGCGGCCCTGCCCCCGGAAGCGGGCCTGCGGGCCAGGGCCTGGGCCGAAGCGCACGCCGATCGCGGCGCCCACATGGCGCGCCTGCAGGCGATCCTCCGGGAAGTGTCCAACCGGAACGACTGAGTTGCGCAATTCCATTACAGACTGAAATGGCAATACTCTTGCCTTCGGGACTGCTTGCAGCGCGGTTCAATCCAGCCGGATGGGAACCTCCAGGACCACCGGCCCGGGAGCGCCCGGCGCGTGGGGTCCCGCGTCCTTGTCACCGAAACGCACGGCGCCGAAGACCTGCCGGCCGGCCGGTGGGGCAGGCCAGTTCCCGCCGAAACTCACGTCAAGATCCACGGGCACACCGGCATACAGGCGCAGGGGCGTGCCCGGACCCTTGACGGTCCCGGACACAGGGGCAGCCAGGAAGTCCTTCTCTTCCACGGTGAATCCCCACTGTGCCATGTCGGTGGGGATCGCGAAGGCGCCCACCACCTGCAGGGTGTAGGTGGCTTTATCCCTGCCCGCGGGCAGGGAGATACCGAGGTCCGCCACCAGGCCGTCGAAGCCGGTGGCGCGCACGGCCTTGCCGCTTTCGTCCAGGATGTTCACGGCGCAATCGGTGAACAGGTTGGCCACCTGCTTGGTCATTTCCAGGTGGAGTTCCGCCCGCGGAGTCGTCCCGTCGAGGGTGAAGTCGCGGCTCCAGGTATCGGTGTCGTTCACGGTCACCTCGTCCTCGGTGCGGTAGCCCAGGATCACGGCCTCGGCGGCGCCGCGGAAGACACCCGGCAGCATCCGCGTGACCCGGACCCGGCCCGTGGCGGCCTTGCCCGTGCCGGGCCGCTTCAGGTCCGTGATGGTTTCCGGTTCCACGGTGTAGCCGTCGAAGGCCACGTCCAGGCGGTAGCTGGTGGCCGAGCGCGCGGTGATGGCCGTGGCCACGTTGATCTCCCAGGTGCCGGTCACGAGTTCCGGCGCCAGGATCGTGGTTTCGCGCACCGGTTCGCCCTCGCGACTGGCGTAGCCACCGTAGCCGCCGTGGACATGGCCCTGGGGATCGCAGATCTCGATCACGGCGGCCGCGCCCTCGGCCGCGCCGACCTCCCTGCTCACTTCCAGGCGCACGCGCATGGCTGACGCTCCCGGCGGCACATCGACATAGTAGCGGCGCACCGAACTCTGGGGCAGGTTCTTGCCGGTATAGGTGCGCCGGTAACCGTTGGTGCGGTCGAACACGTCGCCCCGGACCACCGTGTTCCAGAGGTAGAACTCGCGGGCAGCCAGACCGTCAAGGTCGCCGCCGTCCAGGCTGGCGATGATCCGGCCCGAGGTCGCGCCGGATTCCGGCAACCGCTTGCCGTCATACCTGCAGGTGATGGTCATGCCCATGTCGCCGCGGATGTAGCGGTCACCGGACACGACCTCCAGCCAATCCGCATCGCTCTGGAACCTGAAGGCGCGGAAGAAGTTGTCCTTCCGGTCGGGATCCAGGTCGGGATGGAACACGGGCTTGACGGTGAAGGTCACCGTGCGCGGCGACACCGGTTCGCCGCCGGGGGTGCGCCAGTAGGCCGCCTCGGCCTTGCCGTCGGCCTGGAAGGGCGCGGTGGTGCTGATCTCGTACCACAGCAGGTCGTGGGCCGATGTGCTGGCCGCCAGCTTGCGCAGGACCTTCCAGGACGCCGGCACGTTCACCAGGCCCCCTCCCTGGTCCAGAAGCTCCAGGCCGGGCACGGGCCTCGCGCCCGCGATGAGGGCGCGTTTGACCATGCCCCAGTGGATGTCCAATCCCTCCTGCCGGGCCGCGCCGACCAGGCAGGCCACCGCGCCGGCGGTTTGGGGAGAGGCCATGCTGGTGCCGTTGTAGCGGGCCGGGCCGTCGATATAGCCGGGCACCGTGCTGAGGGCCGAGCCGGGGGACACCACGTCCGGCTTGTTGGTTTCGCCGCCGCGGCTGCTGAAGTTGAACAGCGTGTCCCGGATCATGTCGGCGTTGTAGAGGTCGCGGGCCGTCTCGCGCGAGAGGTAGGCGCCGGAGCTGATCACGCTCCAGGCGGTGGCCGGCAGGCCCACGCTGGAGATGCCCGGGCCCTCGTTACCCGCGCTGGTGCACACGTAGAGGTTCGGATG
>JALUJS010000151.1 GCA_027056825.1 Candidatus Krumholzibacteriia bacterium
GCGCCACCGCGGCCTCCCGGCAGGACTTCCGGCAGGCCGCGGTGGCGCTGACCATCGCCGACTACCTGGAGCCCCTGGATCCGGACCGCCTGCGCCAGCTTGGCGACCTTTACGCCGCCTGCGGCGTTCCCCTGCAGGCGGCCCGCTGTTACGACCGCGCCCTGGACCAGGCGTCCGCGGAGACCGAGCCGGACAGCGCCGCGACGCGCCGGCGGCGCGAGGACATCGCCCGGCTGGCCACCGCCTGGCTCGCAGCCCACGATCCGGGCACCGCCCGGGCGATCCTGGAGGCAACCACGGCCGCCGACCCGGATTTCGGCCGGGGGTGGCTGTTGCTGGGCTACGCGGCCTTGGACCAGGACGATGTTCCCGCGGCCCGGGCGGCCTGGCGTCGCGCCCAGGCCGATTCCACCGTGCGCGCCGAAGCGGTGCGCCTCGAGCGCTCCCTGCCGTAAGACCCCGCCCCTTCCATGGTTGAACAAGAGATGTTTTTTATTTCACATAACTGCAATTGATTCTTGATTAATAATTTTATTAAAGGCAAAAAATTTTTGGCAAGGTGGAATTATGAGGGTTATCATTGAGGCAGGAGGTTTGATCGTGAATCCGGATACCCGCATCAGCGCCAGCCTCGAGGATTATCTCGAAGCCATCTATCACACCGAGAACGCCAAGGGTGCCGCCCGGGCCAAGGACTTGGTCCAGGCGCTGGGCGTGCAGAACTCCTCGGTGACCCAGGCGCTGCGGGCGCTTTCGGAGCGCGAGCTTGTGAACTACGCTCCCTACGACGTCGTCACGCTGACCGAGTCGGGCCGCGCCGTGGCCCGGGACGTGGTCAAGCGCCACACCACAATGAAGGCCTTCCTGTCCCGCGTCCTGGGCCTGCCCGAGGATGTGGCGGACGAGGGAGCCTGCCGCATGGAGCACAGCATCAGCAACGTCATCCTCGACCGCATGGTCAAGTTCGTGGAGTACTTCGAGCAGTGCCCCCTGAACGACGTGCAGTGGGATGACGAGGCGGGGTTCTTCTGCGGCCGCGACGACGAACATGACGGCCGAACCTGCGGCCGCGACACCTGTGGAGCCGGCGGCCTGGACCTGAAGCCGGGACCGCCCGCGGAGGAGACATGATGCCGTTGAGCAAGGTGCGGGAGGGGACCCGGACGGTCCTGAAGGCCATCGACGGCGGGCACGAGCTGCGCGGCCGGCTGGCGGCCCTGGGCCTGCTGCCGGGCACGGAACTGGAAGTGATCCGCAATTCGGGACACGGCCCCTTCGTGGTCGCCGTCAAGGGCAGCCGCGTGGTGATCGGCCGGGGCATGGCCGCCAAGATCGAAGTGGAACAGGAAGCCTCGTGACCGAAACCCTCGACAGGACCATCACCGTGGCCGTGGCCGGCAATCCCAACTCCGGCAAGACGACCATCTTCAACGCCCTGACGGGCGCCCGCCAGCACGTGGGCAACTACCCTGGGGTGACGGTCGAGTGGAAGGAAGGTACGGTCAGCCGCGGCGACTGGCGCCTGAAGCTCTACGACCTGCCTGGCACCTACAGCCTGACGGCCTTTTCCGACGAGGAACTGGTCGCCCGCGATTTCCTGCTCAACCACAAACCCGATGTGGTGTTGGATGTCGTAGACGCCTCCAACCTCGAGCGGAACCTCTTTTTGACCACCGAACTGCTGGAGATCGGCCTGCCGGTGGTGGTGGTGCTGAACATGTCGGACGTGGCCGCGGACAACGGCCTGCGCATCGACGCGAACCTGCTGGCGCGGCGGCTGGGAGTGCCGGTGGTGCCGGCGGTGGGCAACCGGGGACGGGGCCTGGACGACGTGATCGCCGCGGTGACCCGGGTGGCCATCAGCGGGACGTCCCTGCCGGGACCCGCGGATATCTGCCGCGAGGCGGGACCGGCCACCGAGGCCCTGGTGCAGGTGGCCACCCCCGGTGGCGCGTGGCGCGTGGACTACGGCCCGGTGATCGAGCCGTTCCTGGCCCGGGTCTGCGCCCTGCTTCCGGGTGAAGACGCGGCCCGCTGGCGGGCGGTCAAGCTGCTGGAACGGGATCCGGCGGTGCTGGAAGAGATCCACGACCCGGAGGTCCGGCGCGAGATCCTGCGCATCGCCGACGAGTTCGCCGCCGCGGGCCTGGAGGAGGCGCCCGACACCGTGCTGGCGTCCCGGCGCTACGCCTTCATCTCCCGCCTGTGCGACGGGGTGCTCAAGCAGGTCCGCAGGAACGGGCCGACCATCAGCGACCGCATCGACCGCTGGACCATGCATCCGGTGTGGGGCGTGCCCATCTTCCTGGCCCTGATGTACGGGGTGTTCACCCTGACCTTCGGCCTGGGCAACCCCATCATGGATCTCATCGACCGGGGCTTCACCGCACTGGGTGGGCTGATCAACGGTTTCTGGCCCGCGGGCTCGGAAAGCCCTCTGCGCTCCCTGCTGGTGGACGGGGTCATCGGCGGCGTGGGCGGCGTGATCGTCTTTTTGCCCAATATCGTGCTGCTGTTCCTGGCCATCGCCATTCTCGAGGGCACCGGCTACATGGCCCGCGCGGCTTTCGTCATGGACCGTTTCATGTCCAAGGTGGGCCTGCACGGCAAGAGCTTCATCCCCCTGTTGATCGGCTTCGGTTGCACGGTGCCCGCGATCATGGCCACGCGCACCCTCGAATCGCGGCGCGACCGCTTGATCACCATCATGGTGCTGCCGCTGATGAGTTGCGGGGCGCGGCTGCCCATCTACGCGCTGATGATCCCGGCGTTCTTCCCGGCCAGGTGGCACGGGCCGGTGCTGTGGATCATCTACGTGACGGGCATCGTGCTGGCCCTGGTGGGGGCGCGGCTGCTGCGGGCGACCCTGTTCAAGGGCGAGAACACCCCCTTCGTCATGGAACTGCCGCCGTACCGTATGCCGACACCCCACAGCCTGCTGGTGCAGATGTGGACCCGGGCCTGGTTGTACCTGAAGAAGGCCGGCACGGTGATCCTGGGCGCGGCGGTCATCCTGTGGTTCCTGACCTTCTATCCCAAGCCGCCGAGCGACTACGTGGTGCCGGCGGGCTTCGACCGGACGGCCATCGGTTCGGAAACCCACTTCGGCGACCTGACCGATCCGGCCCAGATCCAGTCGGCCGAGCTGAGCTACAGCATCGCCGGGCGCGTGGGCCGGGTGCTGGAGACGGTGCTGCGGCCGGTGGGCTTCGACTGGCGCATCGGCACCGCCCTGGTGGGCGCGGTCGCGGCCAAGGAGGTGTTCGTGGCCCAGATGGGCATCGTGTTCTCGGTGGGCGAGGTGGACGAGACCTCGGAGGTCCTGCGCACCCGGCTGCGCGAACGCTACTCGCCCCTGGTGGGCTTCTGCATCATGCTGTTCACGCTGATCAGCACACCCTGCATCGCGACCTTCGCCATCACCCGCCAGGAGACCGGTTCGATCAGGTGGGCCCTGGCGCAGAATTTCGGGCTGACGCTGCTGGCCTGGATCGTGACCTTCATCGTGTTCCACGGCGGCCTGTTGCTGGGATTGGGTGGCGCGTGATGACCTTCAGCCGGGACACCGTCGCAGTCGGAGTGATCGTGCTGACGGCCATGGCGTGGGCCGTGCGTTCGGTGTGGCGGGCGGTGCGCCAGCGGCGGATCTGCTCCACCTGCGCCGCGAGCGACGACTGCCCCCTGACCAAATCCCGGGAACCCCAGGAACTCGAAGAGATCCAGCGCTGACCCGTCCCGGCAGGTTTGACGAACGGCGAGGAGGGCTTTAGAATCCCTGTCGAACCGGTAACACCCGTCAGCCTCCGAGGTCGCGCCATGAAAAAGAAGTTCGTCTGTCCCCACTGCAAGGGTGTGCTGAACCCCAACGTGAAGATCATCCTGCTCGCCGACACGGGCGAGGCCAGGGGGCTGGTCCTGCTCAGCCCCCAGCCGGGCAACTACAAGTACCTGTGCGATTCCAGCCTGGAGAAGCACCTGCGCCACGGCGAGACCATCGACTTCGCCTGCCCCGTCTGCCACGCCGATCTGATGGCCGCCAGCGACCCCAGCCTGGCCGCCCTGGAGCTGCACATGGAGAGCCATCCGGTGCGGCGCGTGGAATTCAGCCGCGTCTTCGGTACCCACGCCACCTTCGTCATCAGCGAGGACGAAGTGGACGCCTACGGCGAGGACGCCGACGGGTACGATCCCATGAATTTCTTCGGGGCGTGACAGTACTTTCCCGGTTTTCCTTTTATGACGTTCGGTACTGACCGGAGGCGGGCATAACCTTTGCTCGCCTTGCGGTCGTTTGGTGTTGCTTGAGGTGTGATGGTGTCCACAAAGGAGTTGTGAGGTGGCGCGACAAATCGGACGGAACGGTTTCATGGTTGTGGCGGCATTTCTTGCCGCCTGGCTCATGATGAGCCTGCTGGCTGCCGGGTGCGGCGG
>JALUJS010000152.1 GCA_027056825.1 Candidatus Krumholzibacteriia bacterium
CTTTGCTCATGGCCGGTCATCCTTTCTCCGTCTGCGTTATCCAGATCCACCATGGCCTGGTAGCACGCGATTATACGGACGGGTGACCGGTCACTCCATATTCTCTAACACAGAGAGGACCGCCCCGTGCCCGAACCCCGCTTTCATCCCGACCTGCCCGATCCCGCCGCGGACCTGTCCGGGCAGGCCGCCGCCGTCCTGGAAGCCGTACCGGTGGCCATGGTTGTCCGCCGACTCGCCGATGACCGGATCCTGCTGGCCAACGCCGCCTTCCGGGACCTGGAGGGGGTGGACCTGGGCACAGCCAGCGACCGGGAGCAGGAGGTGCGCACCACCGCGGGCGAGCCCCGCCTGGTCCAGCTGCAGGATATCCCCCTGCGGCCCCTGGGCCTGCTGCTGACGGTGGTCCACGACCTTACCCAGGTTCGCCACTCCCAGCAGGCCCTGCGCGCCAGCGAGCAGCGTACCGAGGAAGAGATCCGCCGCCTGGCCTACTACGACGCCCTGACCGGGCTGCCCAATCGCGCCTTCTTCCTGGAGCAGACCGAACGCGCCCTGGCCAACGCCCACCGGACCGGATGCGGCGTCGCCCTGCTGGTCTGCGATCTCGACGATTTCAAACGGATCAACGACACCTACGGCCACGAGTTGGGAGACGATCTCCTGCGGGCCATCGCCCACCGCCTGCATTCCTGCACGCGCCGGGGCGACATCCTCAGCCGCCCGGGGGGCGACGAGTTCGCCCTGCTGGTGCCCCGCATCGACCGCGACGGGGAGATCCTGGCGGTGGCCAACAAGATCATCGAGGCCATGACCCGCCCCTTCGTGGTCCGGGACCGCGAACTGCACGCGGCCACCAGCGTGGGCATCGCCGTCTATCCGGACGACGGGGAGGCGACCGGGGATCTGCTCAAGCACGCCGACCTGGCCCTCTACGCGGCCAAGGCGGAGGGACGCAACCGTTTCCAGTTCTTCAACCCCGAGATGCATCTGCGCGTGCAACAGCGGACACGGCTGGAGGCGGGGCTGCGGCGGGCCCTGGACAGGGGGGAGCTCTCCCTGCTCTGGCAGCCCCAGTTCTCCCTGCGGACCGGCGGTTTGGTGGGGGTCGAGGCCCTCCTGCGCTGGCATTCCGGGGAGCTGGGCGAGGTCAGCCCGGCCCACTTCATCCCCCTTGCGGAGGAGACGGGCCTGATCCACGAGATCGGGGACTGGGTGCTGCGCAATGCGTGCCTGCAGGCGGCCCGCTGGCGGCAGAGGGGAGGGGATTGTCCGCGGGTGGCGGTCAACATCTCGGGGAAACAGTTCAGCGAGCCGGGGCTGGTGGAGCGGGTCATGACCGCCCTACGGGAGGCGGGCCTGGAACCCGGCTGCCTCGAGCTGGAGATCACCGAGGGCGTGTTGATGCACGATGCCGAGCATGCCCAGAACATCCTGATGACCCTGCGCCAGGGCGGGGTGAAGGTGGCCATCGACGATTTCGGGACCGGATACAGCTCCCTGTTGTACCTGCGCAACTACCCGGTGGACCGGATCAAGATCGCACGGGAGTTCATCACCGACATCACCACCTGCGCCAACGACGCGGCCATCGCCGGGACGGTCATCGCCATGGCCAACAGCCTGGACATGCGCGCCCTGGCCGAGGGGGTGGAGACCTCCGCCCAGGCCGAGTACCTGCGCGCCCTCGGTTGCCACGAGGTCCAGGGATTCCACTTCGCCCGGCCCCTGCCTCGCGAGGAATTCGAAGCCCTGCTGGAGTGACGGCGGTCCGGCCGGTCAATTCCAGCCCATGCCCACCGGCAGGTGGGTCAGCGACCCGATGGTCACCCCTCCCACCAGGTGGTCGTCCTGGTCCAGGCCCAGGAAGAACCCCGGTCGCAGGCCGGCCACGGGGATGAGGCCGGGGTAGAGATTCAGGCGCCAGGGCAGGTCCTTGGTCTTGGAGATCAACAACGAGGCCAGCAGGCTGTTGTTGCGGTCGTAGAAGATTCCGCTGGAGACCGCCAGGTCCACCGTGTCACTGAAGTCGTCCACTTCCAGCAGGTTCTTGGCCACGAAACCGAAACCCACCGAAAGGCACCGGCCCTCCGGATCGGTGAACGACATTCCCAGCTCGGCGTGGGTGCCCCAGTGGTAGAAGAGGCTGCGGCTGCCGGACTCGTTCAGGTGCAGCTTCATGGCGTAGTTCTGCCCCATGTTCTGCAGCTCGCCGGTGTCCGGCATGATCACCGGCTGGTAGGACCAGTCGGTAAAGTGCAGCTTTTCGCTGAAGAAACGGGCCACGCCATCCTTGTTGAAAAGCCACACCCCGGCCGTGTTGAAGATCCAGAAGTCGGCGACCGGATCGGGATTGGGGCCCAGGCGGCTGTTGTTCTCCACCACCTCGTTGAGGAAGTGGTACACGAAGAGGGTGGCGCCGGCCCACCGCTTGCTGTGTTCGTGGCCGTGGTAGCGGTAGTACTCCTCCATCATCCGGAAGCTCATGCCGCCGCCCAGCAGGTGGTTCATGTAGTTGGGCCAGTATTGGGAGTTCCCCGTACGGACGGAAATGGGGATCACCTCGCGCCGCAGGAAGGTCCACAGCCCCTGTTCCCCGATGGCCCACCAGGGCCGGATGAGGTTGTCCGCCACGTTCCGCATGCCGCGGCCGTACATCACCTTGGCCGGCCGGTTGTCCCGGTTGGAAATCTGCATGATGCCGAAGCCGCCGTTGAGGATCAGCCGCAGCGGATGGACCAGCGACTGGGAACCGTAGTCCAGCCCGTGGTAGTAGAGGTAGGTCCCGCGATGGCCGGCGATGGTGTCGGGCAGGGCCCCGTAGGCCGGGGGTGCGGAACCGGCCGCACCGGCCCGTGCGGTTCCGATGGCGAGCAGGACCAGCAGGGAGGCCGCGGCGAGGCGGCCCCGCAGGGGGCGGTTCGGGCGCGTCATACGAGATCGACGATGGAACCGAAGTCCGGGTCGAACATGCGCTTGTAGATGCGGCTGGCGAAACCGTCGGTCATGCCGGCCAGGTAGTCGCAGATCACCCGCGCCCCGGCGCGGACATCGTCGCCGGTGCGGGCCATCTCGTCCTCGAAGTCGGCCGACAGCAGGGGATGGCGCGGGGCGTCCGGATCCAGGTAGTTGGCCTTCAAGGCGCCGAACAGCCTGCGGAGCATCCAGCCGCCCTTGTGCTCGAGCTGGCAGACCTGGGGCGAACGGAAGACCACGCCCACGGCCAGGCGGGCGTAGAGGGCCTGCTCGCGCCGCACTCCGGGGTCGATCTCGAGACCGAAGCGGTAGCGGTTGGTCAGGTCGGCCATGAAGTTGTCGCGTTCGACGAGCCGGCAGGCCTCCACGAAGTGCCCGATCTTGCGGTTCATCACCCGCTCCAGGTTGCCCGCGCTGATGGCCTCCATCAACGCGGTCAGCCACTGCTGCTGGTCGGCGTCGAGATCCTGGCCGTCGGCCCAGCGCCGGATGCTGCCGATGCTTACAAAGCCGGCGTTGGCGCTGTCCACCAGGTCGTTCAGGGAGTAGGCGGTGTCGTCGGCCCAGTCCATGATCTGGCATTCGAGGCTGCGGAACGCGTTGCGCGGCTTGCCGGGTGACAGCTCGGCGGGAAAATCGCGGCCGCCCAGGACGAAGTCGAGGTATCGTTGCTGCTCGTCGTAGAGAAAATGATGGCGCGGCGGGACGTCCCAGGCCGAGAGCAGGGTCTTGTACTTGAGCACCCCGTCCATGAAGGCCCGGGTGGGATTCATGCCGCGGCGGCTGCGCCCGCTGGTGAAGATGATCTCGGTGATCAGGCGCAGGGTCTGGGCATTGCCCTCGAAGCCGCCGAACGGCTTCATCAACCGGTGCAGGGTGGTCTCTCCGGCGTGGCCGAAGGGCGGGTGGCCGATGTCGTGGGCCAGGGCCGTGGCCTCGACCAGGGCCAGGTCGATGTGGAAATCGGGCCCCAGCAGGCCGCTGGTGCGGTTCAGGCGGCGGGCGATGGAGCCGGCGATCTGGGCCACCTCGATGGAGTGGGTCAGGCGGGTGCGGTAGAAGTCGTATTCCCCGGAGAGGAAGACCTGGGTCTTGGCCTGAAGGCGCCGGAAGGCGGCGTTGTGGATCAGCCGGTCGCGCCCGCGTTCGAACGGCGAGCGGTAGTCCGGGTCGCGGGGCTCCAATTCCTCCCGGTCGAAATCGTTGTAGAAACGGTTGTCCATGTCCGGGCGCCTTTCAGGGGACCGTGCGTTGCCTCAGGGCTTCGTACAGCAGGATCGCCGCCGAGGTGGAGACGTTCAGGGAGTCACCGGCTCCGCGCATGGGAATACCGACGGTGACATCGGCGGCGTTCAGCAGGGCGCCGCTCAGGCCGTCGTGCTCGGTTCCCAGCAAGATAGCCACCGGTCCGGTCAGATCAACCCCGTGGTGAACGGATCCGGCGTCCGGACTGGTGGCCACCAGCCGGATGCCGCGGGCGCGCAACCAGCCCACGGCCTCGTCGGCGCCGGCCTCCACGGTGGGCAGGCTGAAACAGGCCCCGCGCGAGGCCCGCAGCACGTTGGGGTTCCAGGGATCGACGCCGCCCCCGCAGACGATCACGCCGTCGGCTCCCGCGCCGTCGGCCACGCGCTGGACCGCGCCCAGATTGCCGGGTTTCTCCACAGCCTCGAGCATGACCAGCAGGGGAGGGACGCCCTCCGGCAAAGGCAGATCGTCCAGGGCCGTCCGCGGCCGAACAGCCACCACCAGCAGGCCCTGGGGACGGTCCCGGTAGGCGATTTTGGCCATGACCGGGTCCGTGAGTGCAAAGAGATCCGCGCCGGGCTGGCTCCGCAGTCCGGCCAGCAGTTCCCGGTCCGCGTCGTCCAGGTGATCGGGACAGAAATAGACCTCGCGGACGGCGATACCCGCGTCCAGGCCGCGACGGATCACCAGGGGCTCCTCGACGATCATCAGGCCGCGGCCGTCGCGGCGCCCTTGTCGGCGCAGGCGGACCAGGTCCTTGACGCGGGGATTGGCCAGGCTGGTGATGGAGACCGGTTCGGGAGACATGTCAGTCCTTCGGAGCGGCGCAGACCGCGGCCACGGCCGCCGGCAGGGGGAGCATGCGCCCGGCATCGTAGTCGAAGCAGACCAGGCCGGTTTCGACCAGGGCGATCACCGCGCCGTCGGCAGGACGCGTCAACCGGTGGCACATGCGGAAACCGCGGCGGCCGGGTTCGGTCGCGGCGGTTTCGATGACCAGCTCGTTGCCGGCGAAGGCCTCGGCCTTGTAGACCACCGCGGCGTCGCCCATGATCAGGCTCACCCCGGCGCAGTCCATCTCGGTCCAGCCGTGGGCCGCCAGGAAGGCGACGCGGGCCTCGTGCACCAGGGCGAGCACGCGGTCGTTGCCCAGGTGGCCGCCGTAATTCAGGTCCGTGGTGCGCACGGTCACCTTGAAGGTTGCCTGGTAGGAGGTCAGGGGCTGGAGCTTGATCCTGGGCACGGCGGTTCCTTCTGCTGGAGTATCCGGGAACCGCTATTCTAGCGGCGGGGACGGGAAATTGCAGGCGGAAAAAGGGGCCCGCGGCGGTGCGGGCCCCCTCGCCCGTTTTCCAATCCTCGCGACGCTCCTTCATGATTCATCCGGGCCATCCTGATCCCACGGCGGTCCTACCGGAACAGGGCCTTGACCCTGCCGAAGCTGGCGGGCTCGTCAGCCACCGGACCGTCGGCGAAGAAGTTGTCCACGCCCCAGGTGGCGACCCCGCCGGTGGCGTTGGCGCCGTAGTGCTGGAGGCGGTAAACCCCGTCGATGATCACCCAGGTTCCGCCCTGGCCGTTGAAGTCATCGGGGTTGTCGCTGCCGCTGAACACGTACAGACCGACCTGGTCGTAGGCCTGCAGCACGCCGGTGAAGTCCAGGGTTCCGCAGACGGAATTGGGCCAGCGCATGAAGTTCGCCGCATCCAGGGGCACGGAGAAGTGCTGCCAGCCGGTGAATCCGTTCAGGTCGATGCTGGCTGTGCGCAACGAAACGAACATGTCGTAGGTGCCGGGGTTGGCGGCGCACTCGGCGGAGATGACCCAGCGCGCGTAGACGTTGCCGTCGTCCCCGGAAGCGCCGTTGGCGATGGTCACCCAGTTGCCGGTGGAGTAGACGTCGCAGGACAGGTAGGCCCCGGTCATGTCGCCCAGGAAGCCCGGCTCCCCGATGTAGCCCAGCCAGTAGGCCCGCTGGTCGAGGTCCGTGCCCACGGTCTGCAGAATGCTCCCGGGGGGATTGCCCTGGCCGCCGAACCAGTCGGCCGGCGCGTTGGAGTACAGGCGGTCGTAGCCGGTCCCGTCGGGCCGGCCGACCCAGGTCTGCTGCCATTGCATGTTGTCGGTGTCGAAGGTGAAGCCCGCGAGGGCCTTGTCCGGACCCACGGCGTGGGTGTCGAAGGATGTCTCCTGGCCGGCCACGGGAGGCGCCGCCTGGGCCTGGATGCAGGACAGAAGCGCGACGGAAAGCGTGATGGTCAAAAGCAGCTGTTTCATGGTGATCCCTCCGGTGCGGAAAAAGAACAATCCCGGTTAGTACCGTTCTTGCAAACGCGGGAGGGGCGAGTCAGGAATGAGGCGGGCGATGCGGACAGAGATATCCTGCTCCACACGGGTGGACGATGACAGAATGATAACACTCCGCGCGGGCCCCGGTCAACGATGCAGGATGTGGAGCCGGGACATGGTCAGCCGATGAGCACCCCGGCGATGGTGGCGGTCAGCCACGAGGCCAGCGCGCCGCCGAACATGGCTTTGAGGCCCAGTCGCGCCACGTCGGCGCGGCGATCCGGGGCGATGGTGCCGATGCCGCCGATCTGGATGGCGATGCTGGAGAAGTTGGCGAAACCGCACAGGGCATAGGTGGCGATGACGACGCTGCGGGGCGACAACGCCCCGGCCTTGGCGGCTTCGGCCAGCTCGATGTAGCCCACGAATTCGTTGACGGCGATCTTGGTGCCCAGCAGGCCGCCGAAGGTGATCGCTTCGGACCAGGGCACGCCCATGACCCAGGCGATGGGGGCGAAGACCCAGCCGAAGATCTGCTGCAGGGACAGGCCCGCGAAGCCCAGGCCGTAGTTGACCATGGCCACCAGGGCGATGAAGGCCAGCAGCATGGCGCCCACGTTGGCCGCGAGCTTCAGGCCCACGCCGGCGCCCCCGGCGGCGGCGTCGATGAGGTTGGCGTATTCCCTGGGGATGTCCAGCTTCGCCCCGCCCCGGGTGTGGGACACCTCGGTTTCCGGATACATGATCTTGGCGATGACCAGGGCCGCCGGGGCGCTCATGACGCTGGCGGCCAGCAGGTGGCCCGCGTCGATGCCGAAGCGCACGTAGGCGGCCATCACCCCGCCGGCCACGGTGGCGAACCCTCCCACCATCACGGCCATGATCTCGCTGCCGGTCATGGTCGGCAGGTAGGGCCGGATCACGAAGGGCGCCTCGGTCTGGCCCACGAAGATGTTGGCCGAGCAGGAGAGGGTCTCGCCGCCGCTGGTGCCCATGGTCTTCTGCATGACCCAGGCGATGCCCTGGATGAGCCGCTGCATGACGCCCAGGTGGTAGAGCACCGCCATGAGGCTGGAGAAGAAGATGATCGTAGGCAGGACGTGGATCACGAAGATGGTGCCCAGGGGCACGAGCTGCCCGGTGGCCGAGTTGGTGACCTGGATGTAGCCCTGCTCCGGATGCAGGTGGGCCACCAGATCCCCGCTGGTGCGGAACAGGAGGGGGAATTGTGGGCCAAGGGGCCGTGGGGGTCCAGAACAAAGCGGCCGGATCCGGCCCCTGATTGACAGCCCACCCCGGTGCGGATATCTTTCGGCCATGTCAGAACCCGCAGGGCATCCGCTACCCCCCGTGATCATCGGTATCGCCGGCGGCTCAGGCTCCGGCAAGACCACCGTGGCCCTGCGCGTGCGTGAATCCTGTCCCGGCAAGACCATCCGCATCATCCATCACGATTCGTACTACTACGACAACAGCCATCTGACCCTGGCCGAGCGGGCGCAGATCAACTACGACCACCCCAACGCCTTCGAGACCTCGCTGCTGGTGCGCCACATCCGCGAACTGCAGGCCGGACGTCCGGTCGAGGTGCCCCAGTACGACTACAGCACCCACAGCCGCATGCAGCAGACCAAGACAGTGTCCCCGCCGGACATCCTGTTCGTCGAGGGCATCCTGGTGCTCGAGTCGCAGGAGCTACGGGAGCTGATGGACATCCGGCTGTACGTGGACGTGGACGCGGACGAACGGGTCCTGCGGCGCATCCGGCGGGACACGGCCGAGCGCGGCCGCACGGTGGAGTCGGTCATCCAGCAGTACCTCTCGGTGGTGCGGCCCATGCACCTGCAGTTCGTGGCCCCCAGCAAGCGCCACGCGCACATCATCATTCCCGAAGGCGGGCACAACCAGGTGGCCATCGACCTGATCGCCACCAAGATCCACGACATCATCCGCGAACGGGACCGCCTGCGGGCGCTCGACCGCGAGGTCCAGCAGGCGCGCTCCGAAACCCAGGCGGACGGCGGTTGACCGTTCGCGCAACCTGACCGGGAGGCCGGCGTGACATTCGACGACCAGGAATATCTGCAGCGCTACCCCTTCATCGAGCGCATCCTCATCTCCAGCGAGGATATACAGCGGCGCATCCGCCAGATGGGCAACGAGATCAGCGAGGTCTACCGGGACACCGTGCCCATCTTCGTCTGCATCCTCAAGGGGGCCTATCCCTTCCTGGCGGACCTGACGCGCTGCGTGGCGGTGGACCACGAGGTCGACTTCATGGCCGTCAGCAGCTACGACGGCGGCACCCAGAGCACCGGCGTGGTGAAGATCGAGAAGGATCTCAAGAGCAACATCACCAACCGCGACGTGATCCTGGTTGAGGACATCATCGACTCCGGACTGACCATCGACAACCTCATGGAACTGCTCCAGGTGCGGAACCCGCGCAGCCTGCGCGTGGCTGCGCTGCTGGACAAGAAGCCCGCCCGCACCAAGGACGTGCCCCTGGACTTCGTGGGCTTCGAGATCCCCGAGGAGTTCGTCATCGGCTACGGCCTGGATTACCAGGAGAAGTACCGGAACCTGCCGTTCATCGGCATCATGAAGGCCTGAACCATGACTCCTGACCAGAATCCCGCCGCCGGGACCGGACGCATCCGCGAGGGGCTGACCTTCGATGACGTGCTGCTGGTGCCCGGCTATTCCGAGGTCATTCCCCGGGACATCGACACCGGCACCCTGCTTACCCGGAGCATCCAGCTGCAGATCCCCTTCCTGTCGGCCGCCATGGACACGGTGACCGAGTCGGAGATGGCCATCGCCATGGCGCGCGCCGGGGGCATGGGCGTGGTGCACAAGAACATGGAACCGCGCGCCCAGGCCGCGGAGGTGGAGCGGGTCAAGCGCTCGGAGTCCGGGATGATCACCGACCCCATCACCCTGGGGCCGGACAAGACCATCGACGAGGCCATGGCCCTCATGCAGCACTACCGGATCAGCGGCGTACCCATCACCGAGGGCGCCAAGCTGGTGGGCATCCTGACCAACCGCGACCTGCGCTTCGTCGAGGACACGTCTCGGCTGGTGCGCGAGGTGATGACCAGCGAGAACCTGATCACCGTTCCGGAGGGCACCACCCTGGAGGACGCCGCGGTGATCCTGCACCAGCACCGCATCGAGAAGCTGCTGGTAGTCAACGACGCGGGCGAACTGCGGGGACTGATCACCGTCAAGGACATCCAGAAGAAGCTGGACTATCCCCACGCCTGCAAGGACGCCGAAGGCCGCCTGCGCGTGGCCGCGGCGGTGGGCACCGGGCCGGACACCATGTTGCGGGTGGAACTGCTGCTGGAAGCGGGCTCCGACCTGATCGTCGTGGACACCGCCCACGGGCACAGCCGCAACGTCATCGACATGGTGAGGGCCGGAGGCCCAAGTCATGGCCGGCAACATCGCCACCGCCGAGGCCGCCCGGGCGCTCATCGACGCCGGGGCGGACGCGGTGAAGGTCGGCATCGGACCGGGTTCGATCTGTACCACGCGCGTGGTCGCCGGGGTGGGCGTGCCCCAGATCACAGCCATCATGGACGTGGCCGCGGTGGCGCGTCCTGCGCAGGTGCCGGTGGTGGCCGACGGCGGCTTGCGCTACAGCGGCGACGTGGCCAAGGCCATCGCCGTGGGAGCGGACGTGGTCATGGCCGGTTCCCTGCTGGCGGGCACCGACGAGTCGCCGGGCGAGAAGGTCCTCTTCGAAGGGCGTGTCTACAAGTCCTACCGGGGCATGGGCTCCCTGGGCGCCATGCAGAAGGGCAGCAAGGACCGCTACTTCCAGGGCGACGTGAGCGAGACCGAGAAGCTGGTGCCCGAGGGCATCGAGGGCCGGGTGCCCTACAAGGGCCGCGCCCGGGACGTCCTGTACCAGCTGGTGGGCGGGCTGCGCAGCGGCATGGGCTATTGCGGCTGCGGGACCATCGCCGACTTCCAGCAGCGGGCGCAGCTGGTCCGCGTCACCGGCGCCGGCATGATCGAGAGCCATCCCCACGACATCCAGATCACCAAGGAGGCCCCCAACTACGGGAAGCGGGGGTGATCGTTAGCCGCATTCCGGTTCCCGGTGCGCAGCCTTATCCAGCCTGCGTTCGGCGACCATGCCTGTTCCCTTTGTCGCCACCCACAGGGAAATGAGCAGGTTCAGGATAAAGAAAACGCTCCCTACCAGCATGAATCCCACAACCATGGATACCGGTGGAGGGGACGATTCGGGAACCGTCCCGGACGTCCGCTGCAAACCGGACAGCACCGCCAATGCGATGACGGCCACCACGCCGGAGGCGATGCGCAGGGAAAATACCACCAGGCCCTGGCGCCATAGTTTCTTCCCCAGCAGCCAAAAACAGCCGCAGACCAGTCCCAACCAGGAGAATCGGGCCCGGGAACACTTTCGCACCGAGACCATGGCTGCGGGGGGCGGGCAGGATCTTGACCCTGCCCTTTCCCACCACCGCATTCGAACCTCGTCAAGCCAGCGGGTCCGCGGGCGGAAAACCATCTGGTCGAGGGCAAGCAGGCTGATCAGTATGGCCGGGATACCCAGTTTGACGATCATGGAGCGTGTGACCAGAGCTTCGATAGAATGGTTGACCACCTGGGAGAGGGACTGGCCGACCAACAAGGCATCCAGGTAGGCTGGGTCATCCAGGCGCAGGATGTCCAGGGGAACGTGTCGACTGGCCACGGCTGCGGCCATGACCAGCAGCCAAAACTGTCCGATCCAGAGCGCACCGAGGACCCCTCCGGTCAACGGCCCCAGTTTCAGGCGGCAAATCCGCATGATGCGGTCACCGTCCGGATCCGAGGCATGATCGTCGAGAGTTCGGTCCATGGCCGTCCGGGCGATTCGGTTCAGGCCGCGGCGCTGCAGCAGGAGCAGGACCACGAGCACCGGCAGCCAGATCGCTGCGGCGGTGACCAGCATCGCTGACCAGGGGCTGCCTTTCTCGAGGAGGATCGCGCTGTCAGGGGGCATGGCGAACCCTCCTGTCCTTGTCGTGCCTCAGGAGAATCCGCAGCGCGCCGGACAGCCACCCGGAAACCACCAGGATGATGGCGGCCAGGGTCATCGTGACCAGCATCGGCACACGGTTGATGGTCATGGACTTGTGGAGATAATCCATCGTGGTTCCGCTGAAGTGTTCAAGGTAGGGAACACTCTCGACCGCGGAGAGATGGCTATGGGACTGCAGTATTGTGAAGATGAGGAACAGCAGACAGATCCAGCCCCCTCCGAAAACGGCTGCCCGCCGTGCTTCCCAGAGCAGATCATCAGGATCCATGACCGTGGCGCGCAGGCGCCGGAACTGCACCGACCACAGGATCGAGATGATCGCGCCCGCCAGCAAGCAGGCCGGGACCAAATAGGTTGTGGGGGAACCCCAGATCATGAATTCGGTCATGACGCCCCTTTCGATTTGCCGGGTTGAGACAACAAACGAGGGGCGAGGCGGGAATATGAAAACAGGGCTGCCCGGCGGCTGTCAACACAGGATCGGACAGGAGTCGACAGCGGGGCGCCGGATGTGAGATCATCTCCCCCGTCGGTTCCCCATCTTCCGGAAGGACTCGTTGTGAAGCGGTTGATCGTGTCGCTGGCCTGTATGCTTGTGCTATGTTGCGGGTGTTCCCGCGAACCGGCCACCGATCCGGCCTACATCGCCCAGGTGGACCAGTGGCATGCCGAGCGCATCCAGCGCCTCAGGAGCGACACCGGCTGGTTGACCCTGGTCGGCCTGCACGAACTGCACAAGGGCGTCAACAGCGTGGGCTCGGCCGAGGGCTCGGACGTGCAGCTGATCGCCAAGGCTCCGGCACGGGTGGGCAAACTGGAGGTCGGGGAACTGGGCGTGATCTTCCAGACAGCCCCCGAGGCCCGCGTGACCCTCTTCGACTCCACGGCTGCGCCGGTGGGCCGCATGCTCCTGGACACCGACAAGACGGGCCGCCCCACGCAGCTGGCCTGCGGATCCCTGGTCTTCTACGTCATCGATCGCCAGGGCCGTCTCTTCCTGCGGGTCAAGGATCGCGAGTCCGCGGTGCTGCGGGAGTTCCAGGGCATCGACCGCTTCCCGGTGGATGTGCGCTGGCGGGTGCCCGCGCATCTGGAGGGGATGGCCACGCCGGTGGAGATCGCCAACGTGCTGGGCCAGAAGGCGGCCGAGACGAGTCCGGGTACCCTGGTTTTCACCCTCGAGGGGACCGAGTGCCGCGTGCGGCCCACCGGCGAGTCCGGCGGCGGCCTCTTCCTGGTCTTCGCCGATCCGACCAACGGCAAGACCACGTACCCCGCCGGCCGTTTCCTGGAGATCGATCCCCCCGACAGCAGCGGCGTCTACACCGTGGACTTCAACAAGGCCTACAACCCGCCGTGCTGCTTCACACCGTTTGCCACCTGCCCGCTGCCGCCTCCGGAAAACCATCTGCCGGTGGCCGTGACCGCGGGGGAGAAGGTCTGGGGGCACGGACATTGACCCGGGATCTGCGCAGCCTGTTCCTGCTGCGTGACGACGTGGT
>JALUJS010000153.1 GCA_027056825.1 Candidatus Krumholzibacteriia bacterium
CAACGAGCTACCAGACTGCTCCACCCCGCAACCGGAAATCGTGCGGCCTACCGGCCGGCAGGGGCGAATATAATGACCCTGCGGGGGCCTGTCAAGAAACCCGGATCCGACCTCACCGCCGGCCGGCGGTGCCCCCGTCCGCTCCATCGTCCGGGGCCGTCGGCGGCAGGATCACCAGCACTTCCTCGCCCTCGGCCTTCATGTTGCAGCGCTCGCGGGCCAGGTGCTCGAGGGTCAGCGGATCGTTGAGCACCGCGTCGATCTTCCGCTCCAGCTCCGCCGTGCCCCTCTCCAGGGCCGAGGTTTCGGTCTCGAGGGTCCGGATTTCCCGTCGCAGCTTCAACCAGGAAACCAGACCGTTCTCGCCGAGCTGGGAGATCACCACCAGGGCCAGCAGGAACAGCGCGGCGAGAAACAGCAAGGACGCGCGCGTTCCGCCGCGCTGCCGCGAGCGGTTGGCCGCCATGGCCATGGATCTGCCGCTGAAGAAGGAAGAGGCCATGCTCCGTCGCCCTTGTCGTGGGGCGGGCGGCGTCCCTGCCGCCCGCCATGAAGATGATCCTAGCGCAGATTGTAGAAGGTGCCAAGGCCGGGATAGACGGCCAGGTCGTCCAGCTCCTCCTCGATGCGCAGCAGCTGGTTGTACTTGGCGATCCGCTCGCTGCGGCACAGCGACCCGGTCTTGATCTGCCCCGCGTTGGTGGCCACGGCCAGGTCGGCGATGGCGTTGTCGCAGGTCTCCCCGCTGCGGTGGCTGATCACGTTGGTCCAGCCGGCCTTCTTGGCCATCTCGATGGTCTCGAGGGTCTCGCTCACCGAGCCGATCTGGTTCAGCTTGATCAGGATGCTGTTGGCGCAACCCTCGGCGATGCCGCGCTCCAGGCGCCGAGGGTTGGTGACGAAGATGTCGTCGCCCACGATCTGGATGCGGTCGCCCAGGGCCTCGTACAGCTTGCCCCAGCCTTCCCAGTCGTCCTCGGCCAGCCCGTCCTCGATGGACAGGATGGGGAAGTCGTTGATCAGGCCGGTGTAGAACTCCACCAGCCGGCCCGCATCCCACGGCCCGTCGCCCTCGGCGTCCAGGTGGTAGGCGCCGTCGCGATAGAACTCGCTGGCCGCGGCGTCGAAGGCCAGGCCGATGTCCTCGCCCGGCCGGTAGCCGGCCTTCTCGATGGCCATGACCAGCAGCTCGAGGGCCTCGCGGTTGCTGCCCAGGTTGGGGGCGAAGCCGCCCTCGTCGCCCACGCTGGTGGCCAGGCCTTTCTCCCCGAGAATCTTCTTGAGGGTGTGGAATGTCTCGGCGCCGTAGCGCAGGGCTTCCCCGAAGCTGGGGGCGCCCACGGGCATGAGCATGAATTCCTGGATGTCCACGTTGTTGTCCGCGTGCGAGCCGCCGTTCAGGACGTTCATCTGCGGCACCGGGAGGGTGCGCGCGCTGGTGCCGCCGAGGTACTGGTACAGCGGCAGGCCGACGCTGGCGGCCGCGGCCTTGGCTACCGCCAGCGAGACGCCGAGGATGGCGTTGGCGCCCAGCTTGGACTTGTTCTCGGTGGCGTCGATCTCGAGCATGATCTTGTCGATGAGCAGCTGGTCGGTGGCGTCGAGTGCCGTCAGGCTGTCTTCCAGCTCGCGCACGTTGGCCACGGCGTTCAGCACGCCCTTGCCGCCGAAGCGGTCCTTGTCCCCGTCCCGCAGCTCGATGGCTTCGTGCTCGCCGGTGGAGGCGCCGCTGGGAACGCCGGCGCGGCCCACGCTGCCGTCCTCGAGGAACACGTCGACCTCGACGGTGGGATTGCCGCGCGAGTCCAGGATCTCCCGGGCCTGGATCATTTCGATGAAGCTCATGGCATGCCTCCTGTGCAGATGATTTGAAGCCCTGTGCGGGGCGCGGGATCGTCACGCGGCGGGAGCATAGATCCGCCGGGAGGGAGTGTCAACCTGCAGCGGTCGAAAGAAGTTGTTTGCCGGTTGCCTATGGATTAACATTCCCGTGTTCAAGGCGCGCGACCGGGTCGGAACCGGCCCCGGTGCCACCGATTTCCTCTTCGCCAGGTGGGATTTTCCGCGTGGCGCATGTCCATTCGTGTCCAGCAAGGAGTGTTACGATGAAGTACCAGGCCCGGCTCGCGAAGTTGCTCGCGAAGCGAAACGCCAAGCGCAACATGGCCCGCGGTGACCTGATCGAAGCAAGCGTCAAGAACAAGGAAGCCGTGGTCAGCGCGTGCGGCGCCCTGGCCACGTGGACGCGCCCCGAGTCCACCGGGCGCAGCCCCCTGGACACCCTCATCGTCCGCCGCCCCGAGAACGAGAAGACCATCGACTGGACCGCGGCCAACAACATTCCCGTCGATCCGAAGACCTTCGACATGATGGTCACCGATGCCCTGAAGACCCTGGAGAAGAGCCCGAAGGTGTACGCCAGCGACCGCGTCATCGGCGCCGATCCGAGCTACGCCCTGCCCGTGCTGACGGTCAGCAACACCGCCCTGACCCAGGTCTTCGTGGACAACATGTTCCGGCCCGTGCCCAAGTCCATCGGCAGGAGCATCTTCGCCGACCGGCCTTTCACCATCCTGGTCTGCCCCCACGACAAGTTCGATCCCAAGCGCTACGAGGGCCGGGTGCGCGTCGATCCCCGTATCGGGACCACCAGCACCATGGCCATCGCCATGGACTTCGAGCGCCGCGTGGGCGTGGTGTACGGCTCGGCCTACTGCGGCAGCGTCAAGAAGACCCTGTTCACGGTGATGAACTACATGCTGCCGGCCGAGGGCATCCTGCCCATCCACTGCTCGGCCAACGAGGGCAAGAAGGGTGACATCGCCCTGCTGCTGGGTCTCTCGGGCACGGGCAAGACCACCCTGAGCGCCGACCCCCACCGCGCCCTGCTGGGCGACGACGAGCACGGCTGGAACGACAAGGGCGTGGCCAACTTCGAGAACGGCTGCTACGCCAAGCTCATCGACCTGGATCCGAAGAAGGAGCCTGAGATCCACCACGCGTGCTTCCACAAGGCTCCCTGGAAGCGGCACGGTGCCATCATCGAAAACGCCATGATGTACCCGAACGGCGAGTTCGACCTGTACGACGATCGCCTGACGCCCAACAGTCGCGGCTCGTACCCCCTGAAGTACCTGTCGAACATCAAGAAGAGTTCGCGCGGGGGGCACCCCTCGACCATCCTGTTCCTGACCGCGGACGCCAACGGCGTGCTGCCCCCGGTGTCCAAGCTGACCCGCGAGCAGGCCATGTTCTGGTTCATCATGGGTTACACCAGCAAGCTGGCCGGCACCGAGACCGGGGTGACCGAGCCCAAGTCGGCCTTCAGCCGCTTCTTCGGCGCCCCGTTCATGCCCCGCAACCCGGACGACTACGCTTCGCTGCTGGGCAGGAAGATGGACGAGCACGGAACCGAGGTGTACCTGATCAATACCGGCTGGAGCGGAGGTCCCTACGGCGTGGGCAAGCGGATGGATATCACCCTGACGCGGGCCATGGTGGCCGCCGCCATCGACGGCAAGCTGAAGAACGTCCAGTACCGTCAGGATCCCATCTTCAAGGTTATGGTCCCCAGGTCCTGCCCCGGCGTGAAGGACGCCAAGGTGCTGTGGCCGCGCAACACCTGGAAGGACAAGAAAGCCTACGACGCCCGCGCGAAGAAGCTGGCCAAGGACTTCCAGGACCAGTGGAAAAAGGCCTACGCAGGCAAGGGCATCGACAAGGCCATTGCCGATCAGTGCCCGGGGAAGTAGGGATTTCCCCGGAGCTGAGCCAGTGCAACACGAGGCGGCCGGACCTGCGGGTCCGGCCGCTCTGGCTAGGGGCGTCAACAGCGCTCAGGAACCCCGGATTTTTCCCCGGATGACGTTCGCTGCGGTCAGGCCCAGGAAGATCACGATGGCCGTCGCGTTGAGCAGACCGCCCCAGCGCCGCAGACCGGGCAGCGCGGCGAGGTCGCCCGCCAGGCGCAGGACCAGCGAGAGGTTCAGCAGCGCCAACGGTCCGTAGGACAGCGGGTTGTAGTGTACGGGTAGACCCAGAACCGCCGGGAAGATGATGGGGGCGTGGCCGAAGATCATGGCGAACACGAAGCCCACGAAGATCGAATGCAGCAGGGCGTCGTAGATGGGGCCGGCGGGCACCAGCCCGTAGGCGGTCATCAGGATCCCGCCCAGGATCAACCACAGGTAGCCGGACAGCAGGCAGACGGCCACGAAGCGGGGCAGGGCTGTGGTGCGCACCGTGCGTCGGGCGATGTCGAACCGCAGCAGCCACAGGGCGCAACCGGCCAGGCCCAGGCCCAGGACGCGCACCCCGGCCGCGGGCTGGACGGCCACGATGAACATGCCCGTTCCCAGGATCAGCAGCAGGAACCAGAAGACAGGAAAGGCCCAGGCGGGCAACCGCT
>JALUJS010000154.1 GCA_027056825.1 Candidatus Krumholzibacteriia bacterium
CACGCGGCCCGCGGCGGGCCACCCGGTCTGTGGCCCGCCGCGGGCCGCGTGACCCGGGAGTTCGAAAAAGGCAATCCCGTCCAGGGGATCCGCCCGCACCAGGGAATCGACATCGCCGGTCCCCTGGACACCCCGGTCCTGGCCGTGGCCCCGGGCACAGTCACGCGCGCGGGCGCCGACGATTACCTGGGAAACTATGTTGAAATCCAGCACGGATTGGGTTACCTAACAGTCTATGGCCACCTGGCCCGGGCGGCCGTCAAGGCGGGCGACAGGGTGCAGGGTGGACAGGTGATCGCCTACATGGGAAAGTCCGGTCAGGCCAGCGCGACGCATCTGCATTTCGAGATCTGGCGCGACGGTGAACCCGTGGATCCACGCCGGTACCTTTCCGGCGAGCCCCCGCCGCAGTAGCTTTTTCCCGTTTCGTGTCGGGTCAAGGAGGAAGACATGTTTGGAAAAGAACCTGAAAATCAGGCGGTCGCCTCGGGGCAGACCTCCATCATCGCCCAGGGCTGCAAGTTCGACGGCACGGTGCAGGTCAAGGGCACCCTCCGCATCGAGGGCGAGTTCAAGGGCACCATCGGGACGCCCGAGAGCCTGGTCATCGGCAAGACCGGCGTGGTGCGCGCCAACGTGACCGTCAAGAACGCCATCATCGGCGGCCAGCTTTTCGGCAACATCACGGCCGAGAACAAGATCGAGCTGCAGAGCGGCTCCCACGTCGAGGGCGACATCAAGACCAAGCGCCTGGTCATCGACGAGGGCGTGTTCTTCGAGGGCAACTGCTCCATGGGTTCGAACCGGCAGAAGGCTGCCGGGGCGGCCGGCCCGCAGGCCGGCGGCCAGCAGGCCCAGCCGACCTCCGGCAAGTAGCTCTTTCGATTCGTCGGGTATCCCCAAACGGCCCCGCTCCTGGTGGGGCCGTTCCTTTTCGGGGAAAACGTTGGTGGGTCAACCCGTCCCCACCACGAGGATTTCGGCCACACCGAGACCATCGTTCACGCCGAGGTCAAGACGCTCGCCATGGTCCCCTTCCACGGGCAGGCCCAGGGAGTCATGGGATATGCGAACTCGGGGCCGGTCCAGGCCGTCACCGACGGCGGTGACCACGGCCCGGCGACCATCGGTGAGAAGAACCGCGCTGCCTGGAGGGTAGAGCCCGAGCCCCTCGACCAGGGCGGCCAGAATACGGGGGTCGTACGACCCCTCGTCCTTGAGCATGATGGCGTAGGCCTGCAGGGGGGCTATGGGGTCCTTGTAGGGACGGGCGGCGGTCAAGGCTTCGAATACATCGCAAACATGGATGATGGCCGCGGCGAATCCCGGCGAGTGCCACTCGGGCATGCGGGGATAGCCCCCACCGTCCATCCTGATGTGATGACCCCAGGCCGCCGAAACCATGATCTCCGTGGCCTCGCCGCTGGCCAGGAGCAACTGTGCCCCCAGGGCCGGGTGCGATTCCATGATGCGGCGCTCGTCCGCGTCCAGGCTTCCGGGCTTGAAAAGGATTTCCTCGGGGATGCGTCCCTTGCCCAGGTCGTGCAACAGGCCGGCTGTGGCCAGCTCGGTGAGCAGATGCTCCTCAAGTCCCAGCTTCCGTCCGATGACCACGGCCAAGGCGCCGACGCGCACCGAGTGCCCGATGGTGTAGCTGTCGTAATCCGGGTAGCGGATGAACTGCATGACGTCGAGCACACCGGTGCTGGAGGTACGCACCAGATCCTCGCCGCAGGTCAGGGCGTCTGTAATATCGAGCCCCCCGCTGTGCAGGGCCATGGCGTTGTTGCGGGCGACGATTTCGTACAAGGCCTGGTAGACGGCCATCAGGGGGGTGAAATCGTTGTCGATCGTACCGGTCCCGGAATCGTCGGCAGCGCCTTCCCGGTAAGTCCCGTCATCACCCTCCTCGTAGGGGTTGGCCAGTTGGATGTGGCCGATGCCCTCGTGCGCGAACAGGTCGCGGGCAGCCTTGAGGTTCGCAACAGGTTCCTTGGTGGATGCCGCCAGCCGGAAGAACGTGATGATGTCCTCGGGTTCCACCGGCAGGCGGAACGAGAAACCGCCGCAGCCGAGAGCCTCGGCGAAGGCGATGAGGGAGCGGCCGGCAATGGAAGGCCCCACCAGGAACGAGCCCTTGCGCACGAACTTACCCTTGAACACGCCAAAGCTGAACGCACCGTCGGGATCGTCGGCCAGCAGCTTGCGCAGCTGGATTGTGAAGTCCTCGCTGAATGCGCGCACCTTGGGGTGGGCGTCGAAGTACATACGCCGCTGGTTGATGCCGCCGGCCAGCAGGATGATGAGATCGCTTATGCGTTGTTCCATGCCTGCATCCTCCTTTCGACCGCGCTGCGGCATGTTTCGGGCCAGGCCTTGAGGAAGAGCCATCGCCGCTGGCGCAGCACCTTCTTGTAGACAGGCCGCGCCGTTTCGGGGTCGAGCCGTCCAAGCCAGTCCAGGGCCGCGGGCACCCATTTGCGTTGTCTTCCGTTCGGGGGCAGGCAGGCCAAACCCTGCTCCAGGAGCATGACCACCGCCTGGCGGGTCTCGTCGGGCATGGCCCCCTTGGCTTCCTGGGCGATCAGGTCACCCACGAGCTCGCCGTGCTCGCGCGCGTAGGGACCAAGCATGGGAACGACCACACTCAACAGACTTCCATCCTGGGTGGCGCGCAGGTGTTTCCAGAGGCGGGGTCCATGCCAGGGAGCCAGGGGGGAGGTCATCAGCAGAACATGCAGGGGATATAGCTGCACGGGGGGCACGGAAAAGATCCGGCTCGAGGCGCGGTCATCCCGGAACGCGGGCATGCCGTATAAACGGCGCCTCTGGGAGCGGGCGGCGTGCAGACCAACCGAACCCACCGCCTCGAGCAGGGCGCGGTGAATATCCCCGGGCGCCTCGCCCACGCCCAGCAGCACCTCATTGACCAGGAAAGGCCACAGCTCGGTGTGCAGGTCCTCGTCCGTCAGGCTCCACAACATGAGCCAGAAGGTGGGCAACAGCGTAAGGTGGTGAGCGCGCAAAGGCCTGGTAATGGCATCGAGGATCCGGTCGCACACCGCGGCGCGATCCTGCCGCAGGGCTTCGGCAACCCAATGGGCACAGTGTTGGACGTCTTCAAGGTCGGTTTCGGGGTCGCCGAGAGCGATCTCACAGGAGGCTTTCAGGTGGGTCATCAGGGAGGAAGATGGCTCGGCGAGCATGACCTTGAAGCAGATGCCCAGGTAATCCCGCTTTGAGTTGTCCACCGGCAGAGGTCCCAGGTCACCGGCCGCAAACTTCAGGGCTTTAAGCTTGTCCATGACCAGGGCCTGGTCTGCGCATTGTTTGCGGGCCTCGGCAAGTGAGGCTTGGGGGGGCTTATTCGGGTCCGGGTTCTTGCGGGGTTTCTGGCGCAGAATGCGGAACACTAAATCCACGGAACCCGGGCTGCGACTCAGGTCCAGTGCCCTTTGCGCGTTCTCTATGAGCTGCAAAAGTCGGTGTGGGTCGGATTCGAGCATGGCCAGATGCTTCATTTCTTCCACGAGATCGGCCAGCTCGGTAGAGAAAGAGCCGTCTCCGGTTCCCTCCCCCTTGCCGGGGCCGATGGCCTCGCCCCTTTTCAGGTTGGCGACGATCTGTTCCACCAGGTTGAGAAAGCTTCGGGCCAGATCCTCGATGTTTTCCGGATCGGGCAACACATCGGATTCGCCCGAAGTGTGCAATTTGGCCTCGACCGCGCGAATGGTGGGGGGCAACCCGTCCAGTACGATTTCACGGAACCCCGTGCTGTTCCCGAACTGAAGATGGGCCTCGCGCAACACCCTCAGGGTCTGGCGCAGATCGTCTCCGGTCACGCCCTGATCGATCTCCAGGCTGGCCACGTTCAGGGGCACGAGCAGGTCATACAGCGGACGGACTTCCCTGTGGTCGGCGGGTACGGTCTGGCTGCCGCAGATCAGCCCGGTGGCGCTGATCTCCAGGGTCAACGAGCTCCGGCCGATCATGCCGGCGGAAATAGATGTGGCCGCCTTCCCCGAGGCGGCGACGTACTGTTCATGTTCGAGTGAGTAGTAGGTGCCCACGGTCATGAGGTGGTGCAGGGATTTCAACAGGACCGAATATTCCCGGCTCAGGGGCGCGCCCTCGATATCGGGTATGGCGTCAGGCGGCAGGGTTTTTACCGGTGTCATGGCAACCTCATACTCCGGGTCCGAGCTCCACCATGCGGAACTCATCCACGGCCAGGTCGGGGTCCTCGGCCAGGCATACGGTTCGCTGGTCGTCCTTGTCCAGGGCCGTACCGTCGGGCTCGGTGACGATGCGCACCACGGGCTTGTCCCAGGAGGGACCGTGGGCGGCCACATACGCGCGGGCGCCGTTGTTCAGGACGACCTCGCTGCCGGGCGGGAACAGCCCGAT
>JALUJS010000155.1 GCA_027056825.1 Candidatus Krumholzibacteriia bacterium
CGTCACCGACGTCATGGCCGCCCTGGAGCGCGTGCGGGCGCAGCTGCCGACCGACGTCATGGAGCCCCAAGTCTTCAAGATCGGGGATTTCAGCGCGCCGGTCATGACCCTGGCCCTGGGCGCGGCGCCGCGGTCGCACCTGGATCTGCCCCTGGTGCGCCAACTGGCGGACAACGACCTGAAGGACATGCTGCTGAACCTGCCCGAGGTCGCGGACGTGGAGGTCTTCGGTGGCGGCGTGCGCGAGGTCGCCATCCGGGTGGATCCGTCCCGGCTGGCCGCCCTGAACATCCCCTTCTCGGTGCTGATGGACGCGGTGCGGGCGGGCAACCGCGACGTGCCCGACGGATTCCTGCTGAACGAACAGTCCCAGATCGTCATCAAGACCCGCGGCGAACTGGACCGGGCCCGGGAGCTGGGGGACATTCCGCTGGCCTACGCCGGTAAGGTGGTGCACCTGCGCGACGTGGCGGAGATCGCCGACACTGTGGCCGATCCCACCTCCGCCTTCCACTTCAACGGCAAGCCCGCGGTGGCGGTCAACCTGTTGCGCCACGAGGACGCCAATACCGTGGCCACCATCAAGGCAATCCACGAGCAGCTGCCCGCGATCCAGGAGGCTTTCCCGCAACTTGTGATCCAGGTGGCCGACAGCCAGGAGCGGATCATCAACCAGTCGGTGGAGAACCTCATCCGTTCGCTGTTCGACACCATCCTGGTTACGGTGCTGGTGATCTTCCTGTTGATCGCCGACGTACGCTCGGCGGTGGTGGCGGGGATCTCCATCCCCTTCACGTACTTCCTGACCTTCACGGCCATGCTCCTGCTGGGCATGCAGTTCGACATCGTGACCATGACGGCGGTGATCCTGGCCCTGGGACTGCTCGTGGACGACGCCATCGTGGTGCTGGAGAACATCGAACGGCGCTACGAGCTGGAGGGCGGCGACCTGCGCCGGGTGGCGCGCGAGGCCACCAAGGAGATCATGCAGGCGGACTTCTCGGGGACCTTCTCGACCATCATCGTCCTGGTGCCTATCATGTTCCTGGGCGGTTACGTGCAGAAGGTCATGTTCCCGCTGACGGCCGTGCTGTCCATCGCCCTGTTGTCCTCGTTCATCGTCTCGGTGACCATCATCCCCCTGGCGGCGCCGTACATCATCCTCCACACCGGCCGCAAGGAACGTCCCTTCCTAGCCCTGCTGAACCGCCTGGCCGGGTATTTCCAGTCCACTTTCGTGGACCGGACCCGTGATTTCTTTGCCGGGGCCTTCAGCGTGGTCTACCGCCACAAGGTCCTGTTCCTGGCGGGCATCCTGGCCCTGCTGCCGGTTTCCCTGCGCCTGATGCAGATCGTGGGCCGCGACCTGATGCCGCCCATGGACACGGGCATCGTCAAGGTGAAGGTGGAGACCGAGTCCGATTACCCGGTGGCGCGCACGGAGGCCCTGCTGGAGCGCATCGAAGCCCTGGTGGCCGGGCAGGAGGGGGTGCTGGCCCAGCTCTCGTACATCGGTAGCGAACCGGGCCTGATCTCCTTCGGCAGCGGTCGGACGGGGCAGCAGATCCAGATGACCATCAACTTCGTGGACCGGTTCCACCGCGACCGGACGATCTGGGAAATCGAGGACGAACTGCGGCAAGAGATCCAGGGCCTGGAGGGGGTCAAGTACGCCGAGGTCACCGAATTCGGCGCCTTGCCCCTGTCGAGCATAGCTGCCACGGTGGATGTGCAGATCTCGGGCAACGATTTCGATACCCTGGACCGGGTGGGGGCCGATGTGGCTGGCAAGCTGGCGACCCGGCCGGGCTTCAGGTCGGTGACCCGATCCTGGAGCATGGACCGGGCCGAATACCACTTGGTGTTCGACCGCCTGGAGTGTTCACGGCGCCGCCTGACCCCCGTGGACGTATCCTACCAGGTGGCCCTGGCCGCACGCGGGGTGCCCGTCAGCGTCATGCGCGTGTTCAACCAGGACGGGGTGAAGGTGCGGTTCCGGCTGGACGAGACCACACGCGGCGGCGTTGATCAATTGCTGTCCATCCCCATCCAGTCCCCCGGGGGAATCCAGGTGCCCCTGCGGGCCCTGGCGAGGGCCGAGAAGGTCTTCGTGCCCTCGGTCATCACCCGCAGCGGTCTGGCCTACACCACCGATGTGTACGGACTGCGCGCCACCGCGCCGGTCTCGTTCCTGTACGACCAGCGCACGGCTGCGCTTTCCCTGGTGGACCTGCCGACGGGGGTCACGGTCTCGGCCGAGGGGGAGATGAAGCAGATGAACGAGTCGTTCGGCCGGCTGGGCAAGGCCCTGGCGATTTCGATCCTGCTGCTCTATTTCACCTTCGTCATCATCTTCCGCTCCTACCTGGATCCGGTGGTGATCATGCTAACCATCCCGTTCGCGGCCATCGGCGGCGTGTGGGGGCTTCTGATCATGAACCGGCACGGCTGCATGCCCGCCTTCATGGGCTTCATCCTGCTGACCGGGGTGATCGTCAACAACGCCATCCTGCTCATCGACTTCGTCAAGACCTACCGCCGCGAGGGACATCCCCTGGCTGAGGCCGTGGCCATGGCCATCCGGGTGCGCACGCGGCCTATCCTCATGACCGCGACCACCACCATCGTGGGCATGGTGCCCATCGCGGCCGAAAGGGCCGTGGGGCTGGAAAAGCTCTCCCCCCTGGCGGTGGTGGCCATCGGCGGGCTGGTCATCGGCACATTCCTGACCCTGATCTACATCCCGGTGCTGTACATTTTGAAGGAGAAGCTGACCGCCAGGTTCGGGATCGGGGAATAAGTGGGCAATTCCCGCTTGTTCCCCGGAGTGCAACGATTCCATAATGCGGGCCATGAACCCCAGCGGTGAGGATGCCATGTCCCGTACACCCAACCCACCGGATCCCAGACCGTACCGGTATGTCCTGCCCGGCGGATGGGTGGTGCTTGCCGGGCGCAACGACCGGGACAACGACCACCTGTCGCTGAAGATGGCGGCGCCGAACGATTACTGGTTCCATGTGCGGGGGATGCCCGGCAGCCACGTGATCCTGCGGGTACCGGCGGGAGAGGAGCCCGACAACGCCACCATCAAGGCCGCCGCGGCCATCGCCGCCTGGCACAGCAGGAAGCGCGAGGCGCGGCAGGTGGGTGTCAGCTGCACCCGGGCGCGGTTCGTGACCAAGCCGCGGGGCGTCAAACCCGGCACGGTGAACATCCGCAAGGAGAAGGTCCTGACGGTGCGGCCGGCGATACCCGACGGCCCGAAGGAGTGAAACCTGACTCATGACCGCAACCATGGAAGCCATCCAGACCAATCCCCTGCTGCGAGCCGGTTTCACCGTGGTGCTGGCCCTGGTCGTCGGGGTCTTCCTGCGCGTGTTGGTGGTGCCCCTGTTGCGCAGGGCGGCCGGGCGCACGGCCACCGACCTGGACGACGCCATCATCGGCAAGCTCAATCCGGGCCTGTTCCAGACCGTCTTTTTGCTCGGTGTGGCCTTCGCGGTGCGGGGGCTGGTGGTCCATGAGGGGGCCGACCGGGCGGTGTGGGCGACGGCCCTGACGCTGGTGGCCTTCATCTGGGGGCGGTTCCTGCTGGACGTGGGCGTGATCGTCACCCGCCACGTGAGCCGGCAGGCCGACCGCTTCACCTGGATCCAGGCCCGCACCCTGCCCCTGGTCCAGTTCGTGTACAAGGTGCTGGTCATCGCCGTGATGGTCTACCTGGTCATGGAGATCTGGAACCTGGATCTGACCACCTGGCTGGCCAGCGCCGGGGTGGCCGGCATCGCTATCGGCTTTGCGGCCAAGGACACCCTGGCCAACTTCATCTCCGGGGTGTTCATCCTCGTCGATGCGCCCTACAAGGTCGGCGACTACATCAACATCGACGGGACCACGCGCGGCGAGGTCACCGACATCGGCATGCGCTCGACGCGCATCCTGACCCGCGACAACATCGAGGTCACCCTGCCCAACGCCGTGATCGGCAACGCCAAGATCGTCAACGAGAGCAGCGGGCCGTCGGTCAAGATGCGGGTGCGGGTGCAGGTGGGCGTGGCCTACGGCAGCGACGTGGAGCAGGTGCGCGAGATCCTCGCGGACTGCGCCAGGGACGTGCCCCATGTGGCCGCGTCGCCGGCGCCCACGGTGCGCTTCGTGGCCATGGGCGAATCGGCGCTGCAGTTCCAGGTGCGGGTGTACGTGCAGGAGCCGCGCTACCGGGGCCGGGTGGTCGATGCCCTGAACACCCGCATCTACCGGGCCCTGAACGAGGCGGGCATCGAGATTCCCTTCCCCCAGCGGGTGGTCCACCTGCCGGACCGGAAGCGGCAGGCCGCGACCGAATGAGATCCATCCTCCAGCTCGTTCTCGGGGCCGCGCTCATCTCGTTTTCCC
>JALUJS010000156.1 GCA_027056825.1 Candidatus Krumholzibacteriia bacterium
GGCCACCTGGTCGTTGAAGGAGGCGCCCAGGTTGCCGGCCTTGTAGCCGGCCATCATCTGTTCGCGCCAGGCCTCCATGATCTCCGGATCCGGGGGCGGGTATGGGCCGCTGAAGGCGATCTGCGCCAGGGGCAGTTTGGGTGGCATGGCGGGACGCGGCCCGGCCGGGTATCCGAAGACGATGGTCATCAGGGGGAAGACCCGCCCGGGCAACCCGAGATGTTCGCTGAGATAGTCGACATCCAGGAAGCCGCCGCGTCCGGTTTCCGAGAGCATGACCGAGCCCAGGCCCAGCGCCTCGGCGGCCAGGGTCATGTTCATGGCCGCCAGCGAGGCGTTGACCACCCCCACGGTGTACTCCACCAGGGGGGAATCGGGAAACACGTCCAACACGCTGCGGAACCGGTGCAGGTCGGCCATGACGATGACGGCCCGGACCCCGCCCAGGGGCATGGGCTTGGCGAATTTTTCCCGCCACTGCTCCCGGTCCAACGCGCAGAACGACCAGGTCTGCAGGTTGACCGTCGAGGGGGCCACGCGCCCGGCTTCGAGCACGGTCTCCCAGATGTCGTCGGGAATGGGCGCGGGCTTGAAGCGCCTCCGGCTGCGGCGCTTGAGGATCAGGTTGAGCGCGGCGTTGTCCCGCAGCGAAGGGGGAATGCGGGGCTTGCCGCGCAGAATGCGCCACAGGCCACGGACTATGCCGGTCAAGCCCGGTTCCTTCAACCTTGCCCCGGTGTGGTTGTCGGTATCCATGTCAGCGGTTACCCCTTGCCGACGTCGGCCCTGGCTTCGGTCTTCTTCTTGTCGGTCATTGTCAGCAGGCCCCCGAACAGCCGATACTCGTCGAGCCGGCAGGAATTGACCAGGGTTCCGTTGAAGTATGTCATGTCCGGGCAACTGTCGCACATGTCGGCCACGCCCTCTTCCTGCAGGTCGGGCGCCTGGATGATGCCGAAGCTCTGCATGTGGATGGGCTTGAACAGGCGCCAGGGATGCAGCAGGACATCCTTCATCCAACCCTTCATGGCGCGGCGCACCTGCGGATCGAAAGGTGCCAGCAGGAAGATCTTGGCCCCCACGTTGGGGTTGGACATGTAGGCCAGGTAGGTGCCGGTGAACAGGTGGTGCATCTGCTGCACCAGTTCCAGTCCCTTCTTGCCCAGGGCGCCGTAGGACCGGTCTCCGGCCCCGATCACCGTGCCCGCAAGCCACTTGAATGAATCATGCCTGACGGTGCCGCCCAGGTAGCCGCTGGCCTCGTATTCGGGGCAGGTCTCCTTGATCAGCCGGTACACATCAGGGCTCTTGACGAATTCCTCCTCGAAATGATCGGTGGCGTAGCTGAGCTCGGCAAGATCCACAAGTTCGTCATTCCGGCTGCGGCCGATGCTCTCGTCGGTCTTGGCCGTGCGGTAGGTGATGAACACCAGCCCGTGGACGATGTCGGGATGACTGCGTCCCCAGCTCACCACGTCCGGAATCTCGTGGGCGGTGGAGGGGTAGATGGTCGAATTGAAAGCCACGGTCAGACCGCCGACCTCGGCGATCATCTCGGCCAGGATCTGGCGCAGCTGGTTGAGTTCGGCCTCGGACTTGCCGGTCCAGCCGCGGCGTTCCTGGTGGCTGTCGATGTGGATGGTGAAGCCGGACAGAGCGGCCTGCTTGAGTTCGCGCACCAATTCGGGTGTCAAGCGCACGCCGTTGGTCAGCAGGATGGGCTTGATGCCCTGCTCGGCGATGAAGGCCACGGTCTCGATGATGTGCGGGTGGATGAGCGGCTCGCCGCCGGCGATGGAGATGTTGTCGGGATTGCGCCACCGCTTGTAGAACAGGACCTCCTCCTTGATGTCCTCGAGGCTCTTGTGCCCCGTCATCATCTGCCGATAGCACCCCTCGCAGTGGATGTTGCAGATGTCGGTAACCTCGAGCCAGGCGATGGCGTTGTCGTTCTGGGACCAGGGAAATCGGTAGAGATCGTTCTTGCTCAACTCCATGATGGCCTCCCCTGCAGGACCGGGCCGCGGGCGCCCGGAAGCACCCACGGCCGGGAGTATACCTCAATTCATGGTTTCGGGAGCGGCGTGGCCCCGGAGATTCCGGATCCACCCCTTCACCTTGTTTTCGAGATCCTCGAACAGCGAGTAGATGATGGGCACGTAGACCATGGTCAGGAAGGTCGAGACCATGAGCCCGCCGATGGCCACCACCGCCAGGGGCGACAGGCGCTCCAGGCCGATGGCCCACTCGGCCGCGATGGGGATCATACCCACCGAGGTGCCGACGGCCGTCATCAGGATGGGTCGGGTACGCACGCGGACCGAACCGATCAGCGCGTCGTGCACGTTGTCGCCCCGCTCGCGCGCCGCGGCGATGAAGTCGATGAGCAGGATCGAGTTCTTCACCACGATGCCCGCCAGCAGGATCATCCCCATCATCGACGGCATGCAGCCGTGCTTGTTCATGATGAGCATGCTCCACGCCGCGCCGATCAGGGCCAGCGGGATGGCCGACATGATGGTCAGCGGGTGGATCCACGACTTGAACGCCGGGACCAGCGAGAAGTACAGCAGGATCATGCCCAGGCCCAGGGCGGCGCCGAGACGGCCGAAGGACTCGGTCATCTGCTTGATGTCGCCCTCGTGGCTGATGCTGTAACCGGGGGGCAGCTCCAGACCCTTCAGGGCCGCCATCACATCCTCCTGCATGTGGCTGATGGGCCGCTTGGCGCGGTAGGCCTGGATGTCCAGGGTGCGCCGCAGACCCTGCCGGGTGATCACCGAGCTGATCCAGTGCTGGCCGACCTTGCCCAGTTGTCCCAGGGGCACTTCGCCCTTGGGCGTCAGGATGTTGTAGGCCGCGACCTGGGCCATGCTCTGCCGCTGGGCCGGCGGAAACTGCAGCCACACGGCCAGGCCGTCCTGGTTGGGGATGCGGAATACCGAACCGGGCATGCCGCGCACCGCGCTGGAGAGCTGGGCCGCCAGGGAGGCGGGCGACAGCTGGTACAGCGCCAGCTTCTCCGGGTCGGCGGTGAAGGTGATCTCCCGGTTGTCCAGGGACCAGCTGCGCGAGATCGAGGTCACATCGTGCAGATGGGTGCGCAACCGCTGTTCCACGTCCTTGCCGATGCGGTCCAGGACCTCGGTGTCCGGCCCGGAGATCATCACGTCCACCGGGGAGCGGATGGTCGACAGGGCCGTGGCGCCGAAGTCGAACACGTCGGCCGTCTTCAGCCCAGGCAGCTTGTGGAATTGTTCGCGCAGGTCGTTTTCGATGTCCCAGATCGAGGCCTTGCGCTGGAAACGGTCAACCAGGTTGATGGTGATGGTTCCCTGCTGGGCCAGGCGGCCGGCGCCGAACGAGATCACCGCCGGCTCCGAACCGATGACCGAGGAGACCGAGACCACCTCCGGCCTGGCCCGGATGATGTCCTCCATCTTCGCCATGGTCGCTTCGGTCTCGGTCAGCGAGGTGTTGGCGTCGGTCTCGAAGTTCACCTTGATGATGCCCGCGTCCATGGGCGGCATCAGGTCGCGGCCCACCAGGGGCATCTGCCGGCCGGCCATCATGGTCATCATGATGCCGGCGATCATGAACGGCAGGCGGTGGTCCAGGGCGAAGGTCGTCAGGCGCACGTAGAACTCACGCACCGGATCGACGACGTAGGTCCCGAACTTGCCGACGATCCGTTCCACGCGGTTGCGTTCGGCGCCGTGGCCGCGCTTGAGCAGCAGGGGCGCCAGCAGCGGGATCACCGTCACCGACACGACGTACGACGCCGCCAGGGCGATGATCAGGCTGATGGACAGGGGCCGCAGCACCGTCTGCACGTAGCCGCCGATGAAGATGATGGGGATCAGCACCATGGCGGTGGCGTAGGTGCCGGAGAAGATGGCCAGCATGACCTCCTCGGTCCCGCCGACCACGGCCTCGCGTACGTCCTTGGCCACCTCCCTGTAGTGCCGCTCGATGTTCTCCAGCACCACGATGGCGTCATCGAGCAGCATGCCGACCGCGATGATGATGGCCGTCAGGGTCACCATGTTGAACTCGTAGCCGATGAGCCACATCAGCGCGAAGGTCAGCAGGTAGGTGAAGGGGATGCTGATGGCGGCCAGCAGCATGCCCCGCAGGTCGGCAAGGAACAGGAAGATCACGATGATGGTCATGATCACCGCGTCCCTGAGCGCATCGAGCATGTTCCCCACCGACAGCTCGATCAGCGTGCCCTGTGTGTCGGGGATGGAGAAGTCGATGTTCGGGAACTGCTTCTGGAGCTGAGGCAGGAACGCCGTCACATCGGCGATGGTGTTCAAGGCGTGGCCGGTGACGGCCCGCTGGATGTTCACCGCGATGGCCGGTTCGCCGTTGCCGTGGTAGGCGCTCTGGGGTTCGAGCACCCCGCGGGTGATGTTTGCCACATCCGAAAGGTGGATGGCGCCACCGGGGCGGCCCCCGATGGTGATAGCCCCCACTTCCTCGATGCGCTGGAACTCGCCCGTCCGCTTGACCAGGAACTGGCTCTTGTCCGTGATCAGCAATCCGATGGGCTGGTTGGCGTTGTAGGCCATCAGGGCTTGGCGGACCTGCAGGGCCGTCAGGTGGTTGCGCTCCAGCTTGTCACGATCCAGGCTGACCCGGATCACGGGCTGATGGGCGCCGAAGACCTCGACGTTGGCCACCTCCTTGAGCTGCAGCAGCTCTTCCTTGATCTGGTTGTCCGCCATCTGGCGCACCATGGACAGGTCCAGGGGGGATCCTTCCTTCGGCCGCAAGGCCAGGGTCATCACCGCGGGGGTGGCCGATGAGACCTTGAACAGCATGGGTGGCCGGATGGTGTCGGGCAGCTTGGCCTTGATCTTCTGCAGGGCGTTGGCCACGTCGGTGGCCGCGGCGTCCAGGCCCTTCTGGTACTCGAACTCGACGGTCACCGCGGAGATCTCGTCCTTGCTCACCGAGGTGACGCGCCGCACCAGGTCGATGGTGTTCACTTCCTTCTCGATGGTCCGGGAGACCTCGCTCTCCACATCCGCGGACGAAGCGCCGGGATACACCGTGACCACGGCGATCTGGGGGCGTTCCGACTCCGGGAACAGGTTCACGGGCATCTTCCGGAACCCCACCAGTCCGACCACCGCGGCCAGCAGGACCAGCGAGATCAGAAGGTGAGGCTTACGGAGATACGAATCGACGATTCTCATTGCTGTCCTCCCCGCTGGGCCAGCTGCACCGTCTGGCCGTCACTGAGCATCATCAACCGGGAGGGGCGGGCCGTGACGACCTCGTCGCCGACGGACAGATCGCCGGAGACGGCCACGGACTCGCTGCCGGCAGACAGGATCTGCACCTTGACCGGGTGGACGGTCCCATCGACCACCTTGAACACCCAGGCTCCGTTCTCGCCCTCGAGCAGGGCCGACACCGGCACCGCCGTTCCTTCGGCGGCGGTAAAGGCTATGTCCATGCCCACGGTGGCTCCGGCCACGAACGAGGGGAGGGGCGCATCTAGATCCACCTCGAAGGTCACCAGGTGGTTGCGGTCGGCGGACGGGAAGATGCGGGAGATGGGGGCGCCAACCACGTCGTCACCGATGGTCAGGGTCACGGGCTGGCCGACCGCCAGGCGGGCCATGTCCTCCTGGGGCAGCTTGCCCCGCACCCGCACGTTGTTCTGGCGCACGATCCTGAGGACCGGTTTGCCGGGTACGGCCAGGTCGCCGGGGTCGGCCAGGCGCAGAGCCACCACGCCGTCCACCGGAGCGGTCAGCCGCGTGTAACCCAGGCGGGTTTCGGCCACCTTGAGGTTCTTGCGCGCCGCGGCCAGCTTGGCGTTGAATGCCGCCTCGAGGGAGCGGGACCGGTCCCACTGTTCCTGGGAGATGGCCTTGGCCTCGTACAGGACCTTGTCGCGGGCGGTGGCGTCGTGCTGGGCGTCCGCGGCGATCCGGGCGGCCTCCAGGGCGTCCCGGGCGGCGTCCACGGCGTCCTGTTGTTCGCGTCCGTCCAGGACGGCCAGCAGCTGGCCAGCGGTGACGGTTTCACCCTCGCGCACCTTCACGTCCACGACGGCGGCCATGATGCGCGGGGCCACCTCGGCCTCGTCACCCCCGATGACCTCGCCCAGCACGTGACGGCCGGAGGCGATGTTCTGCTTTTCCACCCTGGCCGTCTGCACGGTCATGGGCACGGGCTGCAACAGGGGAGAGTTGTTCTTCTCCTTCACCCTCTTCATGCGCACGGCCAGCAGACCGGCGGCGATGACCAGGATGATCACGATGATGGGGAGTCGGTTCTTCATCGGATGACCTCCGTTTCGACGACGGCGTTGAGCTGTTCCGCCGCGATTTTCAGTTCACCGGTGGCCTGGGCCAGGGCGGTATGGGCAGCTTCTTCGCGGGTGCGGGCGCGCAGCAGGTCCTCGATGGAGGACGCGCCGCTGTCGTAGCGGATCTGCTCGCTGCGGGCCGCTTCGGTGGCCGACGCCACGCGGGCCTTGGCCGCGGCCAGCCCGGTGCGAGCGGCGTCCAGGCGGGCCAGGGCGTCGTTCAGATCCGCTTCGCGTTGCAGGCGCGCCAGTTTCAGGGCCTCGTCCGCGGCGCGCTGACCGGCCTTGGCCGCGGACAGGGCGGCAAAGCGGGACGTTCCGTTGAACACGGGCAACTTCACGCCGACGGACAGCTGCCAGGTCGTCGGATCGCTGTCCACCGAATCGGCGTGGTGGGCCATGTAGTAGGCCTGCCCGACCACGCTGGGCAGGAACCCGGCGCGGGCGGCCTTGATGCCGCTGCCGGCCTGGCGGCTGGCAAGCTGCGCCCTTTTGACCGGGGAAGAGGCCAGGGCCATGGTCTGGAGGCTATCGACCGGAACGCTGAGCTGCGGATCGAGGTCGGTCAGGGGCGTGACCTCCAGGGGCCGGCCTGGATCCTCTCCCAGCAGCGAGAGCAACAGGCCGGCGACCTTGGTGCGCTGCGCCTGCAGGGCCGCCTGCTGGGCCTTGGCCTCGCCCGTCTGGTCCTGGACCTTCAGCAGATCCAGCTCGGGACGCTTGCCGTTTTCGACCATCAGCTCCAGGCGTTTCTGCACGGCGTCGAGGGTCTCGATCAGGCTTCCGGAGGCCTTGATGGCCGCATCCAGGGTCTGGACGCCGGAATAGAGCGATACCACGTTGAAACGCACCTGCCAGCGAGTGCCCTCGCGCAGGGCGTCGGCCCTGGCGGCCTCAAACTTGGCGATCTCGATGCCGGCCGAGAGCTTGCCGCCTAGGTACAGGGGTATCGTGTAGGTCAGGCCGTAATGGATCTGGTCCCGGTCGAAGGGGGCGTTGGGAAGCCCGCCCTCGATCAGTTGCCGGGACAGGGGCATCAGGACCCTGTCGCCCTCAAAGCGATCGATGGAGGCCACGGCGTCAAGTTGGCCCCAGTGGGTCCGGTTCGCCGCGCTGGCCTTGTTCTCGGCGGCTTTGGCTTTCCAGGTCACGGCTTTGACCGCCGGGCCCTGGTCAAGAGCCAGGGCCACGGCCTGGTCGAGCTGCAGGGACAAAGGCCCGGATTCCGCGGGCGCGGGGTTCTGGGCCGATACCGCTGCGGTGGCGATCAGCATGGTGGCCATGACCATGGGCGCCAGCCGGCGCCATGCGACATGGTTATGCATCACTTCACCTCCATGGGTTGCAGGATTTCGGACTTTATGAACTGCACCAGGCGCTGGCGCCTGGTCTTCTGGGACACGTCGTGGAGCAGTCGCAGGCGCAGGGCGCAGGCGGTGGGGGCGCCCAGCAGGATCAGTGCGCCGTCGTCCGCGGGCAGGGCCGGGTTGATCTCCCCGGATTCGTGTCCTTCGCGGATCAGCGACTGCAGGAGGTTCTCGTAGGTTCCGAACACCCGGGCCATGGCTTGGCCGAGCCGCTCGTCGGGGGAAACCGAGGCCTCGGCGAACAGCAGGATGGGCAGGGCGTTGTTGTCGGCGATCAGGTCCAGGTGATGGGCGAGGATGTCGCCGATGCGGTCGATGACCGGGCGCTGAGCCTGGGCGGCGATCACCTGCATGGGCTCGATGAGGCTGATCTCCAGCCTGCGGATGATACCCAGCACCAGGTCCTGCTTGGTCTTGAAGTGCCGGTAGACCGCCGGTTCGGAAAAGCCCATCAGACCGGCCACCTTGCGCATGGTCAGGCCGGCCAGCCCCTCGGCACGGATCAGTTCCAGGGCCTTGTCCAGGATCTGTTCCTGGCGGGGGGTGAAGTCGCCGGGGGAGTTTTCCGTTGTGTTTTCAGAAGTTACGTTGGTCACCACGGTTCTTCTCCTCGAGATATCTCTACGTTGAGTTAGTTATCGTTAACTAACATATCATAACCCGGAAAGATGTCAAGGGTTCCGCTGAATTTTTTTGGGTTAAACCGCCTCGCCCAGGGCCACGGCCTTGATGCAGTCGATGAAGGCCGCAGTCAGGGGGTTCTCCGCATGATCGGGGTCCACCAGGAGGGCGCGGGACCGGCAGTGGTTGAAGGCTGCGACCCGGTGCACCAGGATTTCCCCGCTGGCGATCTGTTCCCGGAAGATATCGGCCGGCAGATAGGTGACGCCCTGCCCCTCGGTGAGGGCCTGGAGGATCAGGTGCAGGTCATCGATGACGACGACTCTCTGGAAGTCGGCCTCCGAATGGCCGGCCGCCTCCAGGTTGTTGTCCAAGCACCGCCGCGAACAGCATCCCTCCTTGCGGGTGATGAGGGTATGCCTGAAGAGTTCCTCGAGGGTGATGTCGGGGCCGGGCAGGCCCAGGCAGGAGCAACTCAGAAAGACGATCTCGTCCCCGGGCAGGGGGATGGCCTCCAGGCCCTCCATCTGTTCGCAGCTCTGGTAATCAAGGACACCGAGATCATAGCGGCGCAGGTGCATGCCCGTCAGGATACGGTCAGGAACCTCGAAGTGGATCTCGATCCCGCTGCGGGACCGCCCCCCCTGCATGAAACGGCGCATGATGCGGGGCAGGTGGGACATGCCGAAGGCCGGGGTGCAACAGAACCGCAGGGGTTTGACCCAGTCCCGGCCCTTGAGTTCCTCCGCGAGTTCCTGTTCCAGCTCCAGGATCCGGCGGGCCTTGTCGTGGATCACCTTGCCCGCGGGGGTCAGAACCGGCTGCTGCCCGGAGCGATCCAGAAGGGGTTGCCCGAACTGGTCCTCCAGGTATTTCAGGCGCCTGGAGACGGCCGACTGGGTCACGCACAGGGTTTCCGCCGCAAGCGTAAGGCTCCCTTTTTCAACTACTTCCAGGAAAGTTTGGAGGTAGGTGGAGTCCATGGTAAGCCCCTATGCGCAACAGTCATCACCATATGAATACTACTCACTTTGAATATCCATTCCCCCCCGGATAATTGCAAGCAGAAGACCACCACTCCGCCCAGTCCGAACCAGGGAGGCGAGGTGGATTGCATCAACCAAAGGAGACGGAAATGTTCAGGAGCGTGGTTTTATCCGGCAAAACCCTGAAGTTGGCGATCGTCGTCTGCTCACTGCTCATTGCGGCGGCCGCGTTTGCGGGGCCGGTCATCGATTTCGGGGACGAGGGGTATCTGAAGATCGACCTGAAGGGCCAGGTCTACATCGAGACCCTCGATTTCGGTTCGGGCATGGATTTCCAGGACAGCCGCACGGATCTGCACTTCCAGCGGCTGCGGCTGACGGCCACGGGCATGATCAACGACACCTGGGGCTACAAGTTCCAGACCTGCGGCCACATCGGGTCCACCCGGATTCCCATCGGGTTCATTCCCGAGATGGAATCGTCCAACGACAACGACCGGGACATCCGCATCATCGACACCTACGCCATCGCCAATTTCAGCCCCGCGGTGAACTTCAAGGTGGGGTTGACGAAGCTTCCCATCAGCCGCGCCAATCTGGTTGACTGCTTCGCGCCCCTGACCTTCGACCGGTCGAACTTCACCTACAACGCCTACGGCGTGTCCGCGGCCAAGTTCAGCCGCGACATCGGGGTGATGATGCACGGCAACTTCAACGACGACCATTTCAAGTACTTCCTCGGTGCGTTCCAGGGCCGCGAGGGCATCACCATGCTGACCAACCCCCTGAACGCCATGACCTACCGCACGACCTTCGAGCCGGCCAGCAACCTCGAGTTCACCGCCCGCGTCCACTACTCGTTCCTCGAACCGGAACTCGGCGCGGGCTACGTGGGCACGTACTTCGGCGACATGCCGGTGCTGACCATCGGGCTGGGTCTGGCGCACGAGTCGAGCGCGGTGTACAGGAACGTGAACTTCGACCCAGCCACCGGCGCGGTGACCGTGCTGGACGATGACGCTGCGGATCTGAACGAGTACGCGGCGGATCTCTTCTTCGAATACCCCTTCGAGTCGGCGGGCACCGTAACGGTGAACGGGCAGTACATGAAGGTCGACTTCGACGACGCATACAAGACGAACCACAACCCCGGCGACCTGCTGGGCGTCATCGCGGGTCTCAACGGACAGAAGGAAGGCGGCTACGGCAAGGTGGCCTGGATCCTTCCCGGCACCGTCGGCGAGGAAGGCCTCATCCAGCCCTACTTCGGCTATGAGAACTGGGATTTCGCCGTCCTGGCGGGTGTCATGGACCAGACCATCACCCAGTACTCGTACGGGATCAACTACTACGTCGATCGTCAGAATGTCAGGATCACCGCGGAGTACCAGAAGACCGACTTCGACAAGCCCACCGCCCTTCCCGTCGGTATGGGCAACATGGTGACCGGCATGAGTGATTTCGGCACCTTCCGCACCATGCTGCAGGTGGTGTTCTAGGAAATTGCAAGCAGCGCCCGGCCGGGGAAAATCCGGATCCCCCCGGCCGGGTAAACCACAACCGGAAAACCGAGGAGTTAGTCATGATCAAGCGCACTTTCATCATCCTGGCCATCCTGGTCTTCACGGCCGGCATGGCCCAGGCCGCGACCCATTTCGAAGGCACCATCAAGACCGTCAAGGGCGACACCCTGGTGGTCCAGGTGGTCAAGGCCAACCTGGCCAAGGTGAAGTGGGCCAAGGAAGGCCAGCAGGTCAAGGTCAACAAGAAGGTCAAGGCGCACATCATCGCCGTGGACAAGGAAGCCAAGGAAGTGACGGTGGTCGTCAAGAAGGAGGTCAAGGTCAAGGTCGGCGACAAGGTGGACATCAAGAAGGCCCGCAGGGTGCTGTCCGGCTGCTGATCCTCCCAATGGTCCGGGCGCGCGGGTCGTTTCAAGACCGGCCGGATCGGTTTGATCTGCGCGCCCCCCTCTTCCCGGAAAGGCGAGGTCTTTCATGAAATGGCCCCTGATATTGGCGGGGATTCTCCTTCTGGCGGCGCCGGCGGCAGCCAGCGGTGATCATCCCGCGGGCGTCGGCCGTGACCAGACCCTGGCCGCCCGGCCCAAGGCGAAAACCATCGCCGAGCTGGTGGCCCGCTACGATTCGGAATCCTGCATCGAGTGCCACGAGGAAGCCCACGAGCAGTGGAGCGAATCGGCGCATTCCCGCTCCCTGTTCGGCACCGGTCGCACGGCCCTGACCTTCCGCACGGCCATCCTCAACGGCCTGATGACCTGGAAGGCGTCCGGCGTCAAGGAGCTGAAGGACGTGCGGGTGGAGCACCTGATGGGATGCGCCAAGTGCCATCTGCCCCAGCTGGCCGACGCCACCGATGATGTCGCGCGGGAGATCGTGCTGGACATCGACGCCTGGAGGACAGCCTACCTGAACGAGGACGACGACAAGGCGGACGAGCTGGAGGAGACTCTCAGCTCCCTCAACATCAACTGCCTGGTCTGCCACAACCGGAACGCCATCACCCACAAATGGACCGACGGCTATCCCCGCACCGACACGGTGTATGGATTGAGCAGCGACGGCGACACCGAGCACGAGGACGATGTCTTCACGCGCAAGGAAGCCAGCCCGATCATGGGCGAGTCGATCTTCTGCGGCCAATGCCACGGGGAGGGTCCCAATTTCGAGCTGGAGAACCCCACCCAGTGCGCCACGGCCTACGGCAGCTACCTGTTCGCCTATATCCCTGAAGGCGGACACAGGACCTGCCAGCAGTGCCACATGGAGGAATCGGGCCTGGGCCACAACATCCAGAGCTACCGTGCGCAGGAGATGTCCGACAAGGCCGTGGATATGGAGGTCACGACCCAGGCCGTGGTCTGGCGGGACGTGTCCACCATGCGTCCCAAGGCAACGGTGGATATCGAACTGACCAACCAGGCCGGACACGGCATCCCGGACGGCTGACCGACTCCCAACCGACTGGTTCTGTCGGTATCGGCTGTCGATGACAAGGGCAACGAGATCTTCAACCAGGACCGGATCTTCATGCCGGTTCCCCAGCGCATGGGCCGCGGCGACCGCATGGGCCGCGGGCCGTACGAGAAGAGCGGCTTCCTGCAGGACAACAGCCTGCCGCCGCTGCGCACGGTCAAGACGTCCTACGACATCTTCTTCCCCGTGGAGGAGACCGAAAAGGGCGACCGGACCATCCGCACCTATCCCAGCGACACGATGGACATCGACGTCAAGCTCTGGTACCTGCCCTTCGGCACCAAGGACGACGACGCCTTCCTGTGGCGGGAGGAGAAGCATACGGTCAGCTTCGACAATTCAGGTTCGTAGCGGAACGGAAACAATCGCTGCGATCCGGGGCCGGCCTACAGGGGGGCCGGCCCCTTTTTGTCTCCGGTCAGGAACGCAGATCCGGGGGGACCGGGGCTCCCAGTTCGGTGAAGATGGCGGCGGCGAAATTGGCGACCAAGGCCCTGTCGTTGACATGGGGGGCGATCAGCAACGTGCGGGAGCGGCTGTGGTTCAGCCCCTCGAGGCGGTGGCTGCGCAGCAAGCCGGACTCCAGTTCGGCGGCGATGAGGGCGCCGGACAGGAAACCGATCCCGGCGCCGCCCACGATCTGTCGGACCAGCCCCGGCAGGTCGTCGAAGAAGGTCAGGTTGGTCAAGTCCTCGATCCTGTGTCCCATGTCGCGCAGCCCGGTTGCCAGGAACCGGTAGGCGCAGCCCTGGGCC
>JALUJS010000157.1 GCA_027056825.1 Candidatus Krumholzibacteriia bacterium
TCGCGGCGGTGGCGGGGTCTGCGGCCGCGGCGGCGGCGTGGCGGGTGGGCAAGGCCGGCGCCCTGGATCACCTGGTCGGCAGGGTGATGGCCCTTTCCGGCGGACGCGCCGATCCGGTGGCCGCGCGCGCGGTGCTGCGCGGGATCCTTGAGAAGCAGGAGTGATTGCGGGCTACCGCCGTCCCATCCGGGTCAGGTCGATGTTTCCCAACCCGTCCACCGCCAGTCCGGCCAGGTCCGGCCGCGCGCGCAGTTGCGGCCTGACCGCCAGCAGGGGCATCAACACCCGGCCCCGCTCCAGGCGCAGGGCCACGCGTTCGGCCTGGGGCAGGTCCGTGTAGTCCCGGGGCCGCAGGGCGCGGGCGGTCTGGGGCAGGGCGCGGTCCGTTCCGGCGGTGGTGTCGGCGATGGCCTGCAGCCAGCGGGCCCGGCCCAGGATCGCGGCCAGTTCCCGGCAAGCTCCTCCGGTCCAGCGGGGGACCGGCAACACGTAGGCGCCGGCGCGGCCGGCCTGCAGGGCCGCCTCGAACTCCGGCGCCTCGATGGCCAGCGCCTGGGGCCGCAGCCCTCCGGCCGGCGGCAGCGGCGGGGTCAGCGGTCCCCGCCCGGTGCTTGGTTTGCCGGGATACAGGGGGCGTGCGGCGTGGTCGGCCAGACGCGCGGCCAGGGCCTTGGCCGCCGCATCACCCGCCGGACACAGCACCAGGTCCCGGTCCCGGGCGGCCGTGCGTCCGGGCCAGTCGAAGGAACTGGGGTCCCACTCGGCCACCGGCAGGATGAGGTAGGGGCAAAGCCTGCCCGCAGGAGTGAAGAATGACCATGGAGCCGGGGCGGCGGCGGCCTCGCCGGCGATCTCCGCGGCCCATCCCCTCAGGTCAAGATCGGTGGTCCAGCGCTCCCGCTCGTTCTCGGTAGCCCCGAGATCGGCGGGCGGGCAGACCAGCAGGTACAGCGTGGAAAAAGGGAGCGTGATCCGCGTGCCCGGAGCCCCGTCCCCGACCGCGCTCGCCGGGGCGAGGGCCAGGTCGGCGCCGGCGGCCGCGTCCGGTCCCGTCACCAGGCGCAGGGTGTCCCAGGCGGCGGCTTGCGGCCGGACCGGGACCAGGTCCAGAGCCCCGGACCCGGACGCCGGGCGGCAGGGCCCCGTACCCAGGGGCCAGCCGCTTGCCGGGTCCCGCAAGCTGCGCACCGCCAGGGCGGGATGAGCCAGCACCGCCGGCAGGTCGGGCGCCGGCTCGGCCAGGATGATGCGCAGGGTGCGCGGGTCCGGGGCGTCCAGGTTGCGGGATCTCCCGTCCAGCCAGCGCAGGGGGTTGGGAGCCGAGGGCGTGCTGCTCGTGCGATAGGCCGTGGCCGACCACGAGGCCAGAACCGCGGCGGCCGTCACGGGCGAGCCGTCCCAGAACCGCGCCCCGGGGTCGAGGCGGATCTCCCAGCGGCGTCCGCCGTCGTAACTGGTCCATCCGGCGGCCAGGTCCGGACGGACCACGCCGTCGCCGTCGACGCGGGTCAGGGTCCGGTAGCAATGGTGGAAGACCAGTTGTTCGGCGGCGTTCTCCGGCAAAGGCGCGTGGGCCGGATCCACGGGGGCGTCCACGGCCAGCGTGATGGTGGCCATGGCGCGCGGAGCCGTGGCGAAGACCCGTTGCCGCAGGAGATCCTTCTCGCCGGCGAACGCGCTGTGGAGCCGGATCTCGCGCGGAGGATCGGCGGCGGGCGCACGCGGCCGGCCCCCGGCGCAGCCGGCGAGGAGGACCACGGTGAGGATCATGGCGAAGGACCTGTTCATGCAGGGCAGGTTATGGCATCGGGTGCGGGTGCGCCACAGGAACCTGCGGATCTGGCCCTTGCGGCGGCCGCAGATCCTTGCGACCATGGGAGCCGATTCATCATTCCCGGTCTTCATCATCCTGGAGGTGCCGCCTTGAGCTGCCGCGATCCCCATTCGTACACGGACCTGGACCAGGGCCGCGTGGTCCACATGGACCTGGACCTGAACGTCGATTTCGATACCCATCGCATGACCGGGACCGCGGCCCTGAAGCTGGCCGCCCCGGTGGGCGGCCCCCTGGACCTGGATACCCGCGACCTGGACATCAACAAGGTCACCACCGGCGACGGCGCCGAGGTTCCCTTCGCACTGGGCGAGCGGGACGAGGTCATGGGCTCGCGGTTGCGCCTGCAGCTGCCCGAGGGCACGCAGCAGGTGGTCATCCACTACGCCACCAGCCCGGAGGCCAGCGCCCTACAGTGGCTCGAGCCGGCCCAGACCGACGGCAAGCGGCACCCCTACCTGTTCAGCCAGTGCCAGGCCATCCACGCGCGCAGCGTGATCCCGGCCCAGGACTCGCCCCTGGCGCGGTTCACCTTCCACGCCAAGATGACCGTGCCCGAGGCCCTGACCGTGGTCATGGCCGCCGCCCCCGGCGAGGCCGGCGCAGGCGCCGAGTCCGGCACCCGCAGCTTCACCTTCGAGATGCCCCAGAGCATCCCGCCGTACCTGTTCGCGTTTGCCGTGGGCAACATCGTGTCCAAGGACCTGGGTCCCCGCTCGCGGGTCTACACCGAGCCGGAAACCCTGGAGAAGGCCGCCTGGGAGTTCGCCGAGGTGGACGGCATGCTGACCGCCGCCGAGGAGGTCTTCGGGCCGTACCTGTGGGACCGGTTCGACTTCCTGGTCATGCCCGCCTCCTTCCCCTACGGCGGCATGGAGAACCCGCGCCTGACCTTCCTGACCCCGACCCTGCTGGCCGGCGACCGTTCGCTGGTCAACGTGCTGGCCCACGAGCTGGCCCACAGCTGGACCGGCAACCTGGTGACCAACGCCACCATCGACGACTTCTGGCTCAACGAGGGCTTCACGGTGTGGGCCGAGCGCCGCATCCTGGAGAACCTCGAGGGCGAGGAGGCCAAGGCCCTGGGCGCGGCCATCGGGCGCAACGGCCTGAACGAGGCTTTGGCCGAGTTCGGCCCCGATTCGCCGTTCACGCGCCTGAAGACCGACGGCAAGGGCAAGGACCCGGACGAGTTCTACTCCCTGGTGCCGTACGAGAAGGGATTCCTGCTGGTCAGCCTCTTCGAACAGGCCGCCGGGCGCGAAAAGTTCGACGCCTTCATCAAGAAGTACATCGACCACTTCAAGTTCACGAGCATCACCACCGAGGAGTTCCTGGAGTTCCTCGAGCAGGAGCTGCCCGGGGTGGCCGAGCAGGTGGACGCAAAGCGCTGGATCTACCAGTCGGGCCTGCCGGACAACGCGCCGCAGTTCACCTCGGCGCGCCTGGAGATGCTGCAGAACCTGGCCCGCGGCTGGACCGACGGCCTGCGCCCGGACCCGCGCGAGGGCGCGAGCTGGAGCCCGGAGGACTGGCAGATCTTCCTGCAGGAGCTGCCGCGCAAGCTGCCGCTGGACGATTGCGCTTGGCTGGACGAGAACTTCCACCTGACCGAGCAGGGCAACGCGGAGATCCTGTGCAATTGGCTGATCATCGCGGCCAACAGCGGCTACGAACCGGCCTTCGACCGCATCCGCTCGTTCCTGTCCGAGGTCGGCCGCATGAAGTACCTCAAGCCGCTGTACTCGGCCCTGTACGGGAACGAGAAGACCAAGACCATGGCGGTGGAGATCTTCGCCGACAACGCCGGCAGCTACCATCCCATCGCGCGCGGGGGACTCGAAAGGATCCTGGCGAGCTAACTCCCTTGCCGGATGAGCGAGCAGCGGCCGGACCCAGTCGGGTCCGGCCGCTTTTGATGAGATTTTTTGCCTGAGGCTTGACTAACTGCGTCACGTGAGAAAGCGCCCTGGCCTTGGCCGGGGCGCAAGCTCTCAAATCCCGATGGATTGCCCGGAGGCTCCCGAGCGATAAACGGCATCTGCCACCCGCAGGGTGGCCACCCCGTCAGTGAACCCCACCTCCGGTGGGGTTCCTTCCTCGATGCTCCGCAACCAGGCCCCCAGCACCGCCGGTAGGGTGGGCACGGCGGCGCTGACCTCGAACCGCTCTTCTTCGGCGCGGCAGCGCAGCACCACGCCCCCGGCGTGATAATCGGCCCACAACTGCCCCTCTTCGCCCACCGCCTCGAGCCAGCAGGCCCGGGACCGGGTGTACTTGCTGACTTCAGTGCTGACGGCGCAGCCGTCAGCCAGGTCGGCGTAGGCCAGAAAGAAATCTTCCACGGCATCATTGAGGATCTTGCGCACGGTGGCGTTCACGGACACGAACTCCTGCCCGGTCAGGAAGCGCACCGTGTCATACAGGTGCACCCCGGTGATCAGCACCGACCCGCCGCTGGGAATCGCCGGGTCGTGCTGCCATGGCAGGGTGGTGGGTGCCAGGCGCTGGGCCATGCGCACCAGGTGGACCCGCCCCAGGCGCGGCCACAATGCCTT
>JALUJS010000158.1 GCA_027056825.1 Candidatus Krumholzibacteriia bacterium
CTTCCAGCCCCTGCGCCCGGATGTATTTCTCGCAGCCCTGGTCGATGGCCGCGTTCATGAAGAAGGCCAGCATCATGGGGGCCGGCCCGTTGATGGTCATGGAGACCGAGGTCTTGGGGTCGGCCAGGTCGAAGCCGCTGTAGAGCTTCTTGGCGTCGTCCACCGTCGCGATGGACACGCCGCTGTTGCCGATCTTGCCGTAGATGTCCGGGCGGCGGTCCGGATCCTCCCCGTAGAGGGTCACCGAGTCGAAGGCCGTGGACAGCCGCGCCGCCGGCATGCCCAGCGAGACGTAATGGAAGCGGCGATTGGTGCGCTCGGGTCCGCCCTCGCCGGCGAACATGCGCGTGGGGTCCTCGCCCTGGCGCTTGAGGGGGAACACGCCGGCGGCGTAGGGGAAACTGCCGGGAGTGTTCTCGGTCAGCAGCCAGCGCAGGATCTCCCCCCAGTCGCGGTAACGCGGCAGGCTGACGCGCGGAATGCGCGACCCAGACAGGGAGGTGCGGTAGAGGTCCTGCTCGATCTTCCGGCCCCGGACCTCGTACACGAACGTGTCCCGACCGTAGGCGGCCGCCAGCTCGGGCCAGCCCCGCAGCTTCTTCCTGCAGTCGCTGTCAAGCCGGTCGCGCAACTCGGCGTAGATCTCCACCAGCTCGCGCACGGCGCCCGTGTCATCGTCCCGGGCCTCGAGCACCGGCAACACGGCGTCGTTGCCCTCTCCCTGTCCGCGCAGCTGCGCGATGGTCCCGTGCAGCTGGTACAGGCGGACGGCCAGGGCGCACTGGGCGTCCACGAACCTGTCGTACCGCCGGCTGGTCTCGACGATCTCCGCGAGGTAGCGCGTGCGCTCGGGCGGGATGACGAACTTGCGCGTGTCCATGGCCTCGGTGACGGTGAACTGCGACTGCAGATCCGCTCCCGTCTTGCGCACGATGATGTCCATCACGGCGCGGTACAGGCGGTTCATGCCCGGGTCGTTGAACTGCGAGGCGATGGTCCCGAAGATGGGCAGGTCGTCGTCGTCCGCGTCGAAGAGGTTGTGGTTGCGGCGATACTGCTTGCGCACGTCGCGCAGGGCGTCCAGCGAGCCGCGGTGGTCGAACTTGTTGATGGCGATCAGGTCGGCGAAATCCAGCATGTCGATCTTCTCGAGCTGGGTCGCCGCGCCGTACTCGGCGGTCATCACGTAGAGGGACACGTCCGAATGGTCGGTGATCTCGGTGTCGCTCTGGCCGATGCCGCTGGTCTCGACGATGACCAGGTCGAAGCCCGCGGTCTGGCAGATCTCGATGGCGTGCTTGACGTAATGCGACAGGGCCAGGTTGGACTGGCGGGTGGCCAGCGAACGCATGTACACGCGCGGATCGTCGATGGCGTTCATGCGGATGCGGTCGCCAAGCAGGGCCCCGCCGCTGCGGCGCCGCGAGGGGTCCACCGACACGATGGCCACCGTCCGGTCGGGAAAATCCTGCAGGAAGCGCCGCACCAGCTCGTCCACCAGCGAGGACTTGCCCGCCCCGCCGGTGCCGGTGATGCCCAGAACGGGACCGCCGGTCTTCTTGCGGCTGCCGGCCTGGAGCACCGCCATCAGTTCGTCCTCGCGCTCCGGAGCGTTCTCGGCCAGGGAGATCATGCGGCCGATGGCGCGCGGATCGCGCGCGCGGACCCCCGGCAGCAGCGCCCCGGGATCCTCGTCGCGGCCCACGGGGAAGTCGCACTGCCTGAGCACCTCGTTGATCATGCCCTGCAGGCCCATCTCCCGGCCGTCGTCCGGGGAGAAGATGCGCGCGATGCCGTAGGCGTGCAGCTCCTCGATCTCCCGGGGCAGGATCGTCCCGCCGCCGCCGGCGAAGATCCTGATGTCGACTCCCGCTTCCCGGACCAGGTCGTGCATGTACTTGAGGTACTCCACGTGCCCGCCCTGGTAGCTGGTGACGGCGATCCCCTGCGCATCCTCCTGGATGGCGCAGTCCACGATCTCCTTCACCGCACGGTTGTGCCCGAGGTGGATCACCTCGGCGCCGCTCTGCTGCAGGATGCGGCGCATGATGTTGATCGCGGCGTCGTGGCCGTCGAACAGCGAGGCGGCGGTCACGATGCGGATGTGGTTCCGCGGCTGGTAGGGTTCGGGCTCGGGATGGGTGGCCTTGGCAGCGGGCATGGCGGTCCTCGGTATGGAATCGGCGTAGTCAAAAGACCGGGTGCATGGGACAATTCCCCGGTCATTCGCGCGGCAAAGGTAACACACGCCCCCCCGGCGAGGCAATTCCACGGAGGCCCCATGGTCAGGCAGCGAACCCTCTGGAAATCAACCCTCTGGCTGCGGGCCTTCGCCCTGTGGAAAATTCCCCTGATTGCCGCCGTACGCCCGCGCGTGCTGTCCCTGGACGACCGGGAATGCATCATCCGGATCCCCCTGAACCACTACAATCGCAACCACCTGCGCAGCCTCTACTTCGGGGCGCTGTGCATCGGGGCCGACCTGGCCGGGGGCCTGATCATCATGGACATGATCCGCCGCCGCCGTTCCCGCGTGGCCTTCCTGTTCAAGGATTTCCACGCCGACTTCCACAAGCGCGCCGAGGGCGCGACCATCTTCACCTGCCGGGACGGGGACATGCTGGCGGGACTGCTGGAAGAGGCGGAACGGACCGGCGAGCGCGTCTCCGGCACCGTCCGTGTGACGGCCACCTGCCCGGACAAGCTGGGCGACGAACCGGTGGCCGAATTCCGCCTGACCATCAGCATGAAAAAGCGCTGAGGGGCAGGATCAGGCGCGGATCACGTTCAGATGCCCACCAGCTTGCAGGCCACCCCGCCCAGCACGATCACCGGCAGGAACAGCAGGATCAACCCCAGCGGCAGCAGGGCCGTGAACACCGTGCCGATGATGAGCATCAGCGGCAGGGCGATCACCAGGGCCAGCAGCCCCTTGGTCAGCAAGAAAACCAGTTTCAGGGGCAGCAGCACGAGGGCGAAGGCGAACTTCAGCACGAGCAGGCCCACGCTCAGGATGACGGTGAGGATGGCCAGGGCCACCACGGCGTCCAGAAAGAACATGATCACTTTCCCCCCCGGGGTTTGGTCCGCGCCCACGGCGGCGCGCCCTGATTGTACGCCGCGGCAGGCGGCGGGTTTCATTTCTCCGGTCATCCATCATACCCCACGGAGGCGCCCGGTATTCACACCCTTACGGAAAGACCGGCGCGGCCCCGCTGTCGGGGCCGCGCTTCCGGCGAGAAATCCGGGGTGCGGAAGGGACCAAGCAGGGAGGATCGGAATCAGAAGTCCAGATCACCCACGTAGTAATCCTCGTAGAACGGCGTCACCTTGACGTGGTAGGTCCGGCCCCAGGCGAGCATCTCGCTCACCGCGTAGTCGCAGTCGTCCTCGGCGAAAACCAGGCCGGCCAGGTCGAAACCTTCCATCTGGTAGTAGGTGAACACGCCGTTCTGCATGTCGGCGGTGCCGTCGTAGGAGAAGTGATGGGCGTCGGAAGCGCAGGCGATGACCCTGCCGTCGGCCTGCAGAACACCCGCGAAATCGCCGATCTGACAGGCATCGAAGGAGAAGAACATGGCCGTGGAAGTCGCCCCGTCGAACATGGCGCCGAACCAGGTGTCGCTCATGTAGTGCAGGTCCGAGGAGATCATGTTGCCCTTGGAGCCGTGGCCGGAATAGGCGAACACGATCTGGTTGCCGGCGACACTCAAGGCTGCCAGATTGGCCACCGCCTCCGAGAAGGCGGCTTCGGTGGCCTGCCCGTCGATGAGCGAGGTCACCTGGTAGCCCTGGCTCTGCAGGTAGGCGATCCAGTCGCGGGCGTCGTCATCGCAGTACTGCAGGTCGTTGGCCGTGCCGTCGTAGTCGGAGATGCCGATGACCAGGGCGTACTTGCCGGCCTTGTCTCCACCGGGGTAGGGCACGGTGAAGGCGTCCGCGGAGGTCAGGGTGAAGGCCCGCTGGACTTCCGGGGGCCGGTTGTCGATGAACTCCGGACGCTGGAAGGCCGTACCGTCCAGGGTCGGGGAATCAGCGGTGGGGGTGACGGGGGAATCCTGGCTGCAACCGGCAAAGATGGCAAGTATGGCGAGGGCCAAAAGGACGAGGAATCGTTTCATGTCGAGACTCCTTGACAGGGAGATGAACAGAGATGAGTCCGCACCCCGGATTCGATCTCTGCTGGATATTCATCTCCCCTGACCCGAATTCATTGAACCACAGGGAATTCCATCGGGCCAGCATTATTTTGGATGGGGCCTGTCACTTGTGCCTTCGAAATTGTGTCCCCCCTGAACGACCATCTCTCATGTTCATTCAATTCCTTGCCCCATAGCCGGTTACTTTTGACTCCATGGGCCTGGAACATCCACCTCTCGATCCTCCAC
>JALUJS010000159.1 GCA_027056825.1 Candidatus Krumholzibacteriia bacterium
GGGGGGACGGGATCGGTTTCGGTCACGTCCACCCAGGTATACCCGCCGCTGCCCGCGGCCCCCACCAGTCGCACCGCGGAGAGCGACATGGAGGATTCCCCCCGGACGGAGAACCGGGCCACTTCCGTCATGGTGCCCGTGTCGTAAAGGACGAAGTGCTTTTCAGGCATCAGGAAACAGTAACGATCGGCGGTGGTCGCCAGGGAGGAGACATATTCCGCCTCCAGGCCCTTGGAATCCCGGGAAATCGAGCCGGCCGTATCCACGGTGATTTTGTTCACCCTGAGCTCGTAGCCCGGTTCGGTATATTCCGCCACCAGGTAATCCGGTCCGAAGCAGGCCAGGGATCCGTCCAGATCGACTCGCCCCACCTCCACCATGCCCAGAGGCTGGGTGTCGTCCAGGACCCTGGCCTCGGTCCCGTTCCAGACAACCAGGTAGCCGCTGAGTCGGCCCATGAGCCTGGTGTCGGCCAGCGGCGATGGCGCGATATATCGCTGGCTCAGGGGTTGGCCCGGTTGCAGGTCGAAATAGTGGATGCGTGATTGGCTGTCCAGGACGCCGAGCCAGGGGTCCAGCATCGCCAGGCCCACAAAGGTATCGGAGGAATAATAGGTCCGGGTCAACACGGGGGTCGTCGGGTTGTGGACGTCGATTTCGGCCAGTCCGGTTTGGCCCAGAAGCATATAGACGAAATCCCCGTGATGGAGCATGTCTCCGGCCGCTGAGACCAAGGGCATGGTCCCGACCAGGACGGGGTTTTGCGGGTCGGAAAGATCGACCACACGAAAGTCGGTGCCGGCCAGGTAGGCGGTTGTACCATCGACCAGGCATTTGTCGACCTGGACGGTGTCATCGTATCGGGGCAATCCGGGCGATTGCGACCAGTCGGTGCAGGTCTGGGCATGGGCCGGGATTGACAGGAGGATGAACAGGAAAAGAGGTATTGCTTTTCGCATGAGGGACTCCGATCGATATATCCTGGTTGGTGATGGCGATCATTATACCACGGGCGCCCGGCCGGGGGTGATCGGAATCTTTCCCTCCGGACCCGGAAATGCTATCTTCCTTCCCCGTCGTAAGCATCCTGAAGCAGGGAAAAGGAAGGATTCGGCATGGCCGGCATCACCAAGCGCTCCGAGGACTACAGCCGCTGGTACCAGGACGTCATCCAGGCCGCGGAGCTGGCCGAGAACAGCCCCGTGCGCGGCTGCATGGTCATCCGCCCCAACGGGTACGCCATCTGGGAGAACATCCAGCGCACCCTGGACGACAAGTTCAAGGAGCTGGGCCACGTCAACGCCTACTTCCCCCTGCTGATCCCCAAGAGCTTCCTGGCCCGCGAGGCCGAGCACGTCGAGGGCTTCGCCAAGGAATGCGCCATCGTCACGCACCACCGCCTGAAGCAGACGACCGTCGACGGCAAGACCACGGTGATCCCCGATCCGGACAGCAAGCTGGAGGAGGAGTACATCATCCGTCCCACCAGCGAGACGGTGATCTGGGACCAGTACCGCAAGTGGATCCAGAGCTACCGCGATCTGCCCATCCTGATCAACCAGTGGGCCAACGTCATGCGCTGGGAGATGCGCACGCGGATGTTCCTGCGCACCACCGAGTTCCTGTGGCAGGAGGGTCACACCGCCCACGCCACGGCCGCAGAGGGCCGCGCCGAGACCTTGCAGATGCTCGAGGTGTACCGCTGGTTCGCCGAGGAGGTCCTGGCCATGCCGGTGATCCCGGGCACCAAGACGGCCAACGAGCGCTTCGCCGGGGCAGTGGAGACCTTCTCCATCGAGGCCATGATGCAGGACCGCAAGGCCCTGCAGGCGGCCACCAGCCACGACCTCGGCCAGAACTTCGCCAAGGCCTTCGACGTGACCTACCAGGACGCCGAGGGCAAGGTCGAGTACGTGTGGGCCACGAGCTGGGGCATGAGCACCCGCATCATGGGCGCGTTGATCATGACCCACAGCGACGACGACGGCCTGGTGCTGCCGCCGCGCATCGCCCACACCAAGGCCGTGATCGTGCCCATCTGGAAGAACGACGAGGAGAAGGCCGCGGTGTGCGAAGCCGCGGACAAGCTGGCGGCCGACCTGCGGCCGGCTGTCGGCCGCGTGCACGTGGACAAGCGGGACAAGATGCGCCCGGGCTGGAAGTACGCCGAGTGGGAGCGCAAGGGCGTGCCCGTGCGGTTGGAGCTGGGTCCGCGCGACCTGGCGGGCAGCCAGGTGATGATGGCCGCGCGCCACGACCGCGCCAAGAACGCCGTGCCCTTCGCCGAGCTGGCCGAGGCCCTGCCCGCCGAGCTGGAACGCATCCAGGCCGACCTCTACGCCGCCGCGGTGAAGCGCCGCGAGGAGGCCACCTTCAAGATCGATTCCTGGGACGACTTCACGGCCCTGTACGAGGGCGACGGCGGATTCGCCCATTGCCACTGGTGCGGCGACGGCGACTGCGAGCAGGCCATCCAGGACAAGACCCGGGTGACCATCCGCAACATCCCCTTCGAGCGGGACGAGACTCCGGGCGCGTGCGTGCACTGCGGCAAGCCCAGCAAGGGCCGGGTGGTATTCGCGCAGGCCTACTAAGAGGTGTGATGATGCAGGATTTCCTGAACCTGCTGGCGGACAACAATGTCTACCTGATCCGTCTGCTGCTGGCCCTGATCCTGGGCGGGGCGGTGGGCATGGAGCGGCAGGCCCACGGCCGGGCGGCCGGTCTGCGGACCAACATCCTGGTCTGCCTGGGGTCGGCCCTGGTCATCGTGGCCTTCCAGCGGATCATGGACCATCAGCTTCCCGACGCCACCAGCGCCATCCGCATGGATCCGGCCCGGGCCGCCGCCGGGGTCATCACCGGCATCGGCTTCCTGGGCGCCGGGACCATCGTCAAGAGCAAGGAGTTCGTGCGCGGCCTGACCACCGCGGCCTCGGTGTGGGTGGTGGCGGCCATCGGCGTGGCGGTGGGCCTGGGCGAGGTCCTGCTGGCGGTGACGGTGACCCTGCTGGTCCTGGTCGCCCTGGTGGTGCTGCACAGGATTCCCATCGCCAGCGACATCTACGGACGGATCACGGTGAAGGGCCGGGGTGGCGCGGATATTGCGCGGCAGCTGGCGGACATCATCACGGACCGGGGTTTTACCATCAAGCGCACGGTCTTCTCGTGCTCGGTCGCCGGGGAATTCGAGGCGGCCTTCATCGTCCGCCACCGTCACCGGGATCCGGTGGGTGAACTGGGCGATGCGCTGCTGCAGGCCGAGGGGGCGGACCACTATACCGTGGGCTGACCCTGAGGCGGGAACGTGACGGACTCGGCCGGGAAAAGGCCGAGTCCTTTTTGTTGCCGTCGGTTATTTGCAGGCTCCGGCATCCACGGTGGCCCAGTTTCCCGAATTCCCGCAGCTGTCGAACCAGGTCCCGGACGCGCTCCTGCCGGGTATGTCCAGGACTTCCACGAAATAGGTGAAAGACTCGCAGCAGCCCGCTGCCGGGGTGTCGGTCCAGGCCGACAGGAAGGAACTGGTGCCGGTGAACTGGTAGACGCCGCAACCGCCTGGGAGAACGACCGTCCCGTTGATCTGCCCGAAATTGCGGTTGATGGTCCAGACGTAGCCCTGGGTGTCGGTGATGGTGATGCACGGGGGAAGGGCCTTGTCGCTGTCGGCGGCCAGGGCGAACAGACCCAGGACGTCGCTTCCGGCATCCATGGTTCCGGCGAACGACCCGTCGCCCTCGAGTTGCGTCGGTGCCGGATCCGTACCGCAGCCCCAGAGGGCGAAGGCGAAGGGAAGCATGAGGATGATGATCCTGGAGCGTGCGGACATGGGTTGACCTCCTTTGGCGATGTTGCCCCGGATATGAAAACAGGGGATCCCGGCGGACCGTCCGCCGGGATCCGGATCGATCCGCCTACTTGCAGGGGCCGCCCTGGCTTGCCGACCAGGTTCCCGTGCCGCCGCAGGAGTTGGTCCAGGATCCCGAGGCGAAGTGGCCGGGGATGTCCAGGAACTCCACGTAATAGGTAAAGGAGTCACAACAGTCCGGCGGGGGCGCGGAGGTAAAGGCGGTCAGCGCGCGTCCGGTGCCGGTGACTTCATAGGTGCCGCAACCGTAGTTGGGGTCGGTGAGGGTCCCGGTGATGACCCCACCTGAAATGTTCAGGGTCCAGATGTAGCCGAAATCATCGATGACCGTGATACAGGGCGGCAGGGCCTTGTCGTCGGTGGTGAACAGGGCTTCCAGGCCCGGATCGGCCAGGGTGATGCCGAGGTCCGATCCGTCCCAGTTGTTCAGGTCGGGATTGGCGGGTGTGGCGGGCTGGGCCGCAGGGTTGAATTCCATCAACCTGGTGTCTTGCGGCGTGGTCGGCGTGTTGTCGGA
>JALUJS010000160.1 GCA_027056825.1 Candidatus Krumholzibacteriia bacterium
CGCCGCGCCGCCCGAGGGGGCTCCGGTGTTCTTGGTGGACGCCGAAATCGCCTCGCTCCTGCGGACCGGCACCAGCGCCTGTCGCCGGGGAAACCGTATCGTCGTGCGGAATCTGACCCATGCCGCCCGGGTGGTATCCCTGTCCGGGGCGGGACTGCCCGGGCGGGTCTGTTGGGTCCCGGCCGGTTCCCTCCGGGTCCTGGGCGCCGGAGTGGCGGAGGACTGATTCTCTATCCCCTTCGGTCCCATTTGTTTGATATTTGTTGCATTTTGTTTCCGGATGAATGGAAATTTTCGATATAAATGAAGGAAAATTGTCTCATTGACCCATGGGTGGGGTTGTGATATAGTCATCAGCGGCAGTTAAACCAACCAAAAAATATGCACCAGGGTCGGTTGATCACCCCTTCGGAGGTTTTCCAACGGGAAAAGGTTAACGCGCATCATGGCAACCGGGCTTCCGGTGGGGCCCGGCCGGGACTGGACAACTCGAGATGTGACCCTGAGGACGCCATCCTCGTAGAAAATGATAATACCGCGGCAGCCGGCGTTCCCCGGCCGCGGTAGCAATGGAGGAACTGCATGTTCGCACGCACACCCCGCCCTCTTTCCTCATCGCTCATCACCGTTCTGGTCATGGTCCTGTGTCTGGGTATGACTTTCGGTAACGCCTGGGCCGAGAAGGTCATCTACGAGGGAACCTTCGACCCAGGCAGCCTGACCTGGGAGACCGACGCCCAGGGGCTGGTGATCCCCGTCCTGCCCGAGACCAGGGCCGTCGCCCAGCCCGGTCTGCCTGCGGTTCCGGTGCGTGACCTGTTGCTGCTTGTGCCGTTGGACATGGAGGTCACCTCCGTCCGCATCGAACCGTTGCGGACGCACACCGAGAAGTTCGCGCGGCAGATCCCCACGGCCGTGGCGATGATCGCCGACGACGGGACCGTGATCGCCGACGCCGTCATGGCCAAGAGCGCCGAAGGGGTATTCCCCGCCACCTGGGGGGAATTCACGGGCAGCCACATCTGGCGGGGTTATCAGCTGGTTTCGGTGCGCGTGTTTCCCCTGCGCACCGGGCAGACCGATCCCACGGCCGCGGAGTTCCTTGACGCGTACGCCGTGGCGGCCGAGATGCAGCCGCGCAGCGGAGACCTCGACATCGTCAACCGCATGCGCCTGGTGCCCGGCGAGGCGGAGGACAATGCGGCCGTCCTGGGCCGGATCGTGGCCAACCCCGAGGTGCTGCCCGGCTACGTGCGCCAGAACGGCGTGGCGGTGGCCGCGGACAAGGGCGGCTTCGCGCCCACGGCCGCTCCCAGCCTCCAGGGCAGCGGCGTCACCTACCTGATCGTCACTTCCGACGCCCTGGCGCCCGAGTTCCAGCGCCTGGCGGATTTCAAGACCGCCCAGGGCATCCCCACCGTGGTGGAGACCGTGGAGAACATCGCGGACAACTACCGCAACGGGGCCGACATCCAGGAAACCATCCGCATGTACCTGCGGGACGCCTACCAGTTGTGGGGGATCAGCTACGCCATGCTGGGCGGGGACTCGGACATCCTGCCGCCGCGGTACATCGAGAACAGCTACTACCCCTCTGTGGGTTCCACCTGGATCCCCTGCGACCTGTACTTCGCCTGCCTGGACGGCAACTGGAACCTCAACGCCAATTCCAAGTACGGAGAGCCGGCCGTGGGGGCCGACCCTGGTGACGCGGCCGACTTCGCCGAGGAGTTGTACGTGGGCCGGGCCGCCGTCAGCACCCCTGCCCAGGCCGCCGTCTTCGTGGACAAGGTGATCGCCTACGAATCCACCTCCGCCGGTGCGGGTTGGCCGGACCGCGTCCTGTTCGCCGCCGAGGTCCTGTTCCCCTCGGAGTTCACCGAGGGCGACGCCATCAGCCTGGACGGCGCCCAGTTCGCCGATCAGCAGGTCAACGATCTGATCTCCGCGTGCACCCCGATGCAGTACATGCGGATGTACGAAACCGACCAGCTTTTTCCGCGGGACGCCGACCTGACGCGTGCGGCCCTGATCGACACCCTCAACGCGGGCCACTACGGCATCTTCAACCAGATCGGCCACGGTTACTACTTCAACATGTCGGTAGGGGACGCCAACTTCATGACCGGTGACGCCGACGCCTTGGTCAACGGCGACCATACCTTCCTGATCTTCGCGCTGAACTGCGCCTCCGGCGCGTTCGACAACTCCTGCCTGCTGGAACGCTTCGTGCAGAACCCCAACGGCGGGGCCATCTGCGCCCTGGGTTCGGCCCGCGCGGCCTTCCCCTACAACTCCAACAACTACCAGCAGGAGTTCTTCAGCCTGCTCTACTGCCAGGGGGAGTTCCGCACCGGCCGGGCCATGGCCCTCAGCCGGCTGCCGTTCATCGGCTCGACCGCCAACAACTACGTCGACCGCTGGACCTTCGAGAACTACACCCTGCTCGGGGATCCCACCTTGGCCATCTGGACCAGCAGTCCGCAGGCCCTGACCGTGACGGCTCCGGCCAGCCTGGGCCTCGGCCAGCAGCTGGTTCCGGTGACCGTATCGGACGCCGGCGGCCCCGTGGCCGGCGCCCAGGTCTGCCTGCAGATGGACGGCGAGGACTACCAGGTGGGCCTGACGGACGCCCTGGGCCAGGTCACCCTGGACTTTCTGCCCGGACGGCCGGGTGCGGCCCTGCTGACGGTCGCCGGCAACGACCTGGCGCTGACCTCCCTGACCATTCCCGTGGCCGCCACCACCCCCTATGTGACCCTTCAGGACATGGGCATCGTCGATGACGGCACCGGCGGCACGGTGGGCAACGGCAACGGCGTCATCGAAGCCGGCGAGACCGTGGCTCTGACCGCCACCCTGCAGGAGACCGGGGGAGGCTCCCTCACGAACCTCAGCGGCACCCTCGTGGCCCTGGACGCCGGGGCCACCGTGTTGCAACCGATCGTCTCCTTCCCCGACGTGTCCGCCGGCGGCTCCACCGTTGCCACCACCGCCTTCCTGGTGGCGTTCGACGCCGGGATCGGCGACCGCAGCACCCTGGACTTCCGCCTGGACGTCACCAACGGCGTCCAGACCGCCCCGTCGATGTACCCGGTCACGGTCAAGGCCCCGGCCTGGGAGCCGGTGTCCCTGGACTGGGAAGACGCCACCTACGGCAACGGGGACGGCCTGATCGGCACCGGTGAATTGCTCAATATCACCGTGAGCCTGAAGAACTACGGCTTCGGCAATGCGGACGTCGTCACCGGCACCCTGCGCACCGACGGCACCAACATTTCCATCGGGGACTCGGTGGTCACCTGGACGAACCTGGGCCAGCTGGATGAATCCACCGGCGACGGGACCTTCACCTTCTCCCTGGTCAACGCCGCGCGGTCGCCCCTGGCCTATATCCACTTCGAGGACAACTACGGCCGGACGTACCGTCACGATTTCGAACTGGACCGGCCGGACCCTGTGACGGGCATCACCCCGGACACATCCGAGGGCGCCGACGTCATCGCGCTGACCTGGACCCCACCTGCGACACCCGCCACCCTCGGCTACCACGTGTACCGTTCCCTGAACAAGTTCGGGCCCTTCTCGCGGGTGAACCAGGATCTGGTCGTGGGCACCGCCTACTTCCGTGACGCGGGCCTTGCCCAGCTGACCGAGTACTACTACAAGGTTGTGACGGTGGATTCCTCCCTGGTGCCGAGCATCGACTCTGAAGTCATTTCCCAGTCGACGGCGCCGCCGGAGGCCGTGAACTTCCCCATCGGGTACACCAAGGAGACCAGCAGCCACGTGGCCGTGGGGGACGTGGACGGTGACGGGACCAACGAGATCGTCCTGGCCGCCGACGAGGTCTACGTGTGGCACGCCGACGGACTGGAACTGATGGACGGCGACGGCGATTCCCAGACCCTCGGCCCGTTCACGAATCTCGGTTCGGATTTCGAACCCGCGGGGGTGGCTCTGGCGGAACTGGACCATCAGCCAGGCCTGGAGATCATCGCCAGCGAACAGGGCAACACCTACGCCATTCACATCTACCGCCACGACGGCACGGAACTGCCGGGCTGGCCGAAGGCGCTGCTCAACTTCCCGGGCACCGACTGGAACTGGGCCGCTCCGGCCGTCGGCGACATCGACGGCGACGGCGAGCCCGAGATCGTGGTCTGCGCCCTCAACGGCCGCGTCTACGCTTGGCACGTCGACGGCACCGAGGTACGGGACGGCGACGCCGATCCGGGCACCGACGGGGTGTTCTACTTCCGTGACGGCGCGGATTACGAATGGTCCATGAGCGGGCCTTCCCTCTACGACCTCGACGGCGACGGCGCCAAGGACGTGATCTTCGGCACCCGCAACGACTCCTCCGGCCTCAAGCGCCTCATGGCCATCCGCTACGACGGCACCGATGTGCCGGGTTTCCCACGCAGCGTCAACGGTCCGGTGGGGGCGAGCTGCGCCGTGGCCGACCTGAACAACGACGGCATGGTCGAGATCGTCTTCATGACCGGTTGGGGTTATGTGTACGCCATCCAGCAGGACGGCACCGACTACCCCGGTTTCCCCTACGCGCCCGGCATCGCGGTCAACCTGTCGTGGGTGACCAGCCCCGCCGTGGGTGACATGGACGGCGACGGTCAACTGGAGATCGTATACCTGGGCAACATCGACGGGCTGACCAGCAAACTTGCGGTCGTCGATACCGACGTGGACGGCGGGACCTCCGGCAGCATGCTGGCGGGCTGGCCCGTGACCCTGCCCGGCAGCTCCGAGGGCAGCCCGGTGGTGGGGGACATCGACGGCGACGGCATCCCCGAGGTGATCCAGGGTATCGGCGGCGGTGACGAGAACGCTCCGGACCGCATGTACGCCTTCCACGCCGACGGATCCCAGGTCGCGGGCTTCCCCATCTCCCTGGCCGGCCCCGGGACGACCTCGCCGGTCATCTGCGACGTGGACAAGGACTGGGACGTGGACATCGTCTACGCGGCCTTCGGACGCGTGCTGCACGTGTGGGACATGCCCTTCGCCTTCGACCCCGCGACCATGTACTGGCCCACCTTCCACGGCAACATGAAGCGTGATGGCGTGTACCTGAGCCGGTCCCTGGTGGACGTGCCCGATGGTGATCCGGTTCCCGGCAACCGGTTCCTGGTCAAGCCGCCCTATCCGAATCCCTTCAACCCCGTCACGAGCGTCAGCCTTTACGTTCCGGCGGCCGGGCCCCTGAGCGTGGGGGTCTACGATGTCCAGGGACGCCGGGTGCGCCGCCTGCACGAGGGCAGCATCAACGCCGGGTGGCATACCCTGGTCTGGGACGGCATGGACGACGCCGGCATGCGCCAGTCCAGCGGGGTCTACTTCATGCGGGCCGAGTCGCCTGATGGCGCCCGGACCTACAAGCTCACCATGGTCAAATGAGCTGCGTTGACCCCGGCTCCGCCGTGGGCTAACTTGATCGCGCGGTCCGTTCGGGCCGCGCGATTTTTCCTTGAGGTGAGGGATGAGCACGGGATCCAGGTCAACCGCCGCAGCAATGAGGCGCCGTGTCAGCGGACATGGGCGGCGGACCCGCGTTTCTCCCTGGCGGGCCGGAGTCTGCCTCATGCTGGCGGCGTTCCTGGTTCTGCTCGCCGCCGGTTGCGGCCAGGGCGATGCCGACGCACCACCCGACGGCCGCGACCAGGACCTGTCCCCGGTTCCCGGGGGTACGGCCGTGGTGGCCATCCCGGCGGATCCGGGGGTGCTCAATCCGCTGCTCTACAACTCCTCCCTGGCCGGGATGATCTTCGCCGAGATGCACGACGGTCTGGCCGAGATGGCCGAGGACCTGTCCTGGGAACCACGCATCGCCACCGGTTGGGAGGTGGCTCCCGACGGCCTGAGGGTGACCTACCATCTGCGGCCCTGGGTGTGGTCCGACGGGGTTCCGCTGACCGCACACGACGTGGTGACGTCCTTCAAGCTGTTCAAGGATCCGCGTGTCGCCAGCCCCCGGCGCGGCTTCTACCGCGACGTGCTTGCGGCCCGCGCACCCGATGACTCCACGGTGATCTACACGCTGGCCCGTCCGGTCGCCGACCCGGTGCAGAGGACCTGGCACCAGATCCTGCCGGCCCACGTGGTCGGGGACCTGGACCCCGCCGCCGTCGCCACCTGGCCCTTCAACGACCATCCCCTTTCCAGTGGGGAATTCCTGCTGGTATCCCGCGCCTACAACAGCGAGCTGGTCCTGGAGCGGAACCCGTTCTACCCGGGACCGCCGGCCCTGCTCGCGCGGGTGGTGTTCCGGGTCATTCCCGAGACCGGTTCACGCCTGATGGCGCTGGAGGCGGGGGAGGTGGACCTGGTGGACCACATCCTGCCGGCGGACGCCGGACGCCTGGAGGCCGACGGGTCGGTGCGCGTGGTGGCCACGGGCGGCCGCCGCTTCTATTACCTGCAGTGGAATCTCGCCAACCCCCGCCTGGCCGACGCGCAGACCCGCCGGGCCCTGTCCCTGGCCATCGATCGCCGGGGCATGATCGAGACCCTGCTGGCCGGTTACGGAACTCCCGCCGCGTCTCCCATCCCGCCGGCGGTGTGGAACCACGACGCGGAGCTTCCGGCCGATCCGCATGATCCTACCCGCGCGCGGAAGCTCCTGGCGGAGGCGGGTTGGCGCGACACCGACGGTGACGGCGTCCTGGAGCGCGGCGGCCTGGACCTGGCTTTCGAGATCCTCACGCGGCAGGGGGACCCCGTGCGCGAGGACGGGGCGGTCATGTTGAAAAAGGCCTTCGCCGCGGTGGGCGCCCGCGTCCGGATCAGGGCCCTGGAACTCGCATCGGGCCTGGAACTGCTCCGGTCCGGGCGTTTCGACGCCTACTTCGGTTTGTTGAACGCCAATCTCTACGGCGATCCCTCCGGGTACGTGCATTCGGGGGCCACCGCCGAATTCAACATGGGCCACTACGCCAACGCCCGGGTGGATTCCCTGCTGGAGGCGGCCCTGGGCATTGCCGACCGGTCGGCCGCCCTTCCGGTCTGGTATCGCCTGCAGGAGACCCTTGCCGTCGATCCGCCGAGCGCCTACCTGTTCTATCCGGACAACCTCGTCGGCGTCTCCCGGCGGCTCCGGAACGTCCGGCCCCACCTGCTGTCGCCCATCAACAACATGAACCAGTGGTGGATCGCCCCGCAGGATCGCAAGTACCGGTCGGGAAGCTGACCGCGACGCGTTGTCGTTCCACGGGATTTTTCGTACCTTGAGGGGTGACGACCCCGTTCATTCCCCCGAGGTGAATTCCGATGCGCATGTACGCGGCCCTGGCCCTTGTATTCCTCTGCCTGTCCACCGGCTTTTCCGGGTGCGGGTCGGGGGGGACCGCTCCGTCCGGCGGAGGACTGGAATTCTCCTTCCAGCCTGCCGGGCAGGCACTCCAGCTTCTCGTGGGTCAGGGACAGGAATTCCGGGTGGAGGTGTCCGGGCAGGGGGAATATGCCATCCAGTGGCGGCTGGACGGATCCACCGTATCCCAGGCCCGCGTTTATTACTTCAACAACATTGCGGTGGGAAACCACACGGTAACCGTCACGGTGGAACACTCCGGTGCCGTCGAGTTCCGGCAGTGGTCGGTGGACGTGGTGGAAAACGTGGAAGCCCTGCCACCGGCGGTCCGCAACGTCAGCGTCAGCGACGGGGGACAGGGGCCCGGCACGGTGAAGGTCACCTGGACGGCGGTTGCGGGTTCCATGTTCCCGGTCGTCGCCTACCAGGTGGCCGTCGGTTACGGTGACCACCTGGGCGAGGACAACTGGGACGAGGCAACCGTATCGGTCCGGGTGGAAGCCACCGCGGAGATCGGGTACGCCGAGATCCTGGGGCCCGAGGACGGGATCCGGCCCGGGGAGACGGCCTGGTTCGGCGTGCGCGCCCTCGATGACCATGGACAGCTCTCCCCGTTGCCGGAGGCCTCGTCGTTCACCGTGTCCTATCCCTGGTATTTCTCCGGGCGCATCATCGACGACCAGGGCAACCCGTTGCCGAGCGTCCTTCTGAAGTTCACGTCCTTCCAGGGCACGTCCAGCGGTGCCACGGATGTGGACGGCCTGTTCGTCCAGGGTCCCTTCAGCAGCGTGGACTCGGTGCAGGTGCTGGCCCGGGCCATCGACCCGGAATATTACACCTATCAGAGTCCGCGCCTGGGCGCCTCGACGGCTGCGCAATCTTACCCGATCACCATGTTCCGGAATTACCATGCCGACGCCACCTGCAACGCCAACAACGGTGATTTCCTCGCCTACCTGCGGTTCATGACCAGGAGCGGGATCTATTCCCCGGACGGGGTCCTGCACAAGTGGGACCACTATCCGGTCACCGTCCACGTGCCGGATTTCGTCCGGGCCGGCGACGGCGTGGATTTCGGCGCCATGTGCCGCCAGGCCCTGGACCTCTGGAACGTGACCGTGAACGCCGACCTGCTGACCACTGTCGCGGATCCCGCTGAGGCCGATGTCCTCGTATCGTTTGCCGACGTGGACCCGGGGATCAACGGCCAGGTGATCCTTACCGAGCCGGCAGGATCCCTGGGTAATGTCACGCCCGTGCACATGACCGTGGAGGTCGACCGCAATCTCGTGGGCCTCGGCGACGTGTCCACCTCCCTGGCGGTCAAGGGTGTCTGCCTGCACGAGTTCGGCCACGTGCTCGGCCTGTACGAGCACAGCAGCTGCGACGGCTATCGCCTCATGGACGCAGGCAATGGCACCATGGCCTTCAGCCCGGATGTGACCGAACCCATCGCGGCCGACGAGATCAACGCCGTGCGCTGCCTGCGCTACCTGCCCGATGGCGTGGACATGGACGGTTATGATGTTGACGAGCTCGGCGGCTGAGCCGGCATTCCTGCATTTGACAATATTGAAAAACGGGCGTAGGTTGGCGGAAGTAATAATTTCGCCCGACAACAAGAGGGAGGCTGACATGCCGAGGACCAAGACCTCGATCTTGACGGACCTGAGCACCGGAGACCTCAAACGCCTGCTGGCGGCGCGGGAACGCATCGACGTGCTGGAGGACGAGAAGCGTCGCCTGACGGCCGAGCTGGCCAAGGTGGAGAAGGAACTGGCCAAGCTGCTGGCCGGTGGGACCACCGCCGGTGTCGGCCGCCGGACGGTCAGGAAGAAGACCACCGTGCGGAAGAAGAAGACCGTCGGCCGCAAGAAGACGGTGAAGGCCAAGGCTGCCGGGCGCAAGGGTACGAAGAAGACCGTCCGCAAGGCCGCCGGCAAGCCCACCCGGAAAGCTCCGCGCCGCGCCGCGGCGGGAAAGGTCGCCGGGCGGGTCAAGCTAGAGGACGTGGTCCTGGGCGTGCTGAAGAAGAAGGGCCAGCCCATGGCGTTCAAGGAACTCTACGACGCCATCGTCGGGGGCAAGCTCTTCAAGAGCAAGAGCAAGAATTTCGACAACGTGCTGCGGCGGACCCTGTCCACGAGCAAGTTGGTCAAGCGCGTGAGTCGCGGCGTGTACGACGCCGCCTGACCGCCCGCGGACAGTCTCGTTCTGTGACCGACGCCCCGGCCCGCGCCGGGGCGTTGCCGTTGCGGCCGGAAGCACCAACCCGGATGATTGAATATCCGGACTACCCCGGGGGCCAGCCGAGGGCGCGGCCGCCCAGCAGGTGCAGGTGGAGGTGATCCACGGCCTGACCGCCGTCGGCGCCGCAGTTGATCACCAGCCGGTAGCCGCGGGGCGCCAGCCCTTCGTCCACGGCGATGGCTGTCGCGGTGGTCATCATGTGGCCCAGCAGGTCGCGATCACCGGGCGTGACTTCGTTCAGCGAGGCGAGGTGACGCCGCGGAATGACCAGGATGTGGGTTGGCGCCTTGGGATCGATGTCCCGGAAGGCGTAGATGCGGTCATCCTCGTACACGCTGGTGGAGGGGATGTCCCCCGCCAGGATCCTGCAGAAAACGCAATCGTCCATCCTGTGGCCTCCCTGGTTATGGCCCTGTTGGATTTTTCCCATTCCTTCGTGTTTTTTTCGCTGGACTTTCGTCTCCTGTCCTGCCAGGATACTTGCGTTGGACCTGCCGCGCAGCTCGACGCCCCCACGGAGTCCGGCGCACGGCAGGCAAGGTTCACGGTCCCATCCGGGGCCCCGGCGAGCGGAGAGACCATGGGACTGACCCCGCGGCAAGCGGAGATCCTCCGGTACATCCAGGAGTATACCCTGGAAATGGGGTACGCGCCCACCTTGCAGGAAATCGGCGCCCGGTTCAACCTTTCGTCCGTGGCCACGGTCCACAAGCACGTGGGACAGCTCGTGGCCAAGGGCTACCTGAAGCGGGGGCGCCCCAACGCCAGCCGCGACCTTGAGATCGTCGAACCGCGCGCGGGCACCGGCGTGGCCATGGTGCCGGTGCTCGGTACGGTCGCCGCCGGTTATCCCATCGAGGCCCTGGAAGACCGCGAGGAGATCGCCCTGCCGGAAGAGTGGCTCGGCCGCGGCCGGACCTACGCCCTGCGCGTGCGGGGCGACTCCATGATCGAGGAGCAGATCCGGGACGGCGACACGGTGGTGGTCGAGGCCCGCGAGGTGGCCCGCAACGGCGAGACGGTCATCGCCCTGGTGGACGGGGATTCGGTGACGGTCAAGCAGTACTACCGCGACGGCGGACTCATCCGCCTGCAACCGGCCAACCCCCGCTACGAGCCCCTGGAGATTCCCGAGGACCGGGTGCGGATCCAGGGCGTGGTGGTGGGCGTCCTGCGCCGCTTCTGATCCCCGCGGACCAGCCAGGATGTGTTGACGGGGCCGGACGGCGCCGTTAGCATGGACGGCGTCCCTACTGATTCCCGAAAGCACCAGCCCGGCAGGTGGGCTCCATGAGCAAGCATGACAGGGTCGGGGATCTCGAGGAGATCTTCGAGATTCTCGTGACTTCCTACTCGCGGCGGGGGGCGTTGTCCCCGGCCGACACCGAGATGTGCTGGCGGCCGCCGGCCGACGCCTACGAGACCGAGGAGTCCTTCATCGTCCAGATCGAGCTGGCGGGCCTGGATCCGCGGCAGATCGAGATCCTGGCCGACGCCGAGTTCCTGCTGGTGCGGGGCGTGCGGCAGGATATCTCGCCGCCCGGCAAGAAGCACTTCCACGAGATGGAGATCAGCGTGGGGCCGTTCGCCCGGCGGGTGCCCCTGATCCCGGGGGTGGATCCCACCTCGGCGACCGCGCGTTACCAAAACGGGTTCCTTTATATTACCTTCGCCAAGGGCAAGACGGGAACGTCCCCGTCCCGGCGGATTCGAATCGACACCTGAGGGCCCGGGGCTCCGGTCCCGAGACGGGCCGGACATTCGGTGGAAGGAGCTGCAGTCCATGTCCGACAACCCCAGCGAGATCCTGGATGCCACGTCGACCGGCGAGCTTACCCTCCCGTCCGAACTGCCCATCCTGCCCATCAGCGAGGCGGTGATCTTCCCGTCCATGATGGTGCCCCTGGTGCTGAGCGACGCCAACCTGGTGCGCCTGGCCGACGACTGCCTGGCCGGCGACAAGCTCCTGGGTGCTTTCACCCAGCAGGACCTGCCCGAGGACGCGGACGAGGACGAGGAGATCAACGACCAGGACCTGATCTACAAGGTGGGCACGGCGGTGCGGATCCAGAAGATGCTGCGCTTTCCCGACGGCAGCATGCGCCTGCTGGGTCAGGGCGTGGCCCGCTGCCGCATCACGGGGTTCCTGGCCAGCGAACCCTACATGAAGGCCCGCGTGGAGCTGATCCGCGAGGAGGTCCAGGACGATTCCCGGACCCTGGCCTACATGCGCGGCGTGGCCAACAATTTCATGAAGATCATCGACGCGACCGAGTCGCTGAGCGAGGAACTCAAGGTCGTGGTGATGAACATCGACGACCCGGGCCGCCTGGCCGACCTGGTGGCCACGAACCTGGACATCGAGGTGGCCGAGAAGCAGCAGATCCTCGAGGAGCCCGCGCCGCGCAAGCGCCTGCAGATGCTGTCCAAGATCGTCCTGCGGGAGCTGGACGTGCTGGAGCTGGGACAGAAGCTGCAGACCCGCGTGCGCAAGTCCATCGACAAGGACCAGCGCGAATACTACCTGCGGCAGCAGCTGAAGGCCATCCAGCGCGAACTGGGGGACGCCGACGAGGGCTCGGTGGAGCTGGACGAGCTGAAGGCGCGCATCGCCGAGGCCGACCTGCCGGAAAAGGTGCAGGCCGCCGCCGAGCGGGAGTTCGATCGCCTGTCGCGCATGTCCCCGGGCGCCAGCGAGTACACCGTCAGCAAGACCTACCTGGACTGGATCCTGGATCTGCCGTGGAATACCGCCAGCGAGGACAAACTGAATCTCAAGCGGGCCGAGGAGGTGCTGGAGAGAGACCACTACGGCCTGGAGGACGTCAAGGAACGGATCATCGAGTACCTGGCTGTGCGCAAGCTGAAGCATGACCACCGCGGACCCATCCTCTGCCTGGCCGGGCCTCCCGGCGTGGGCAAGACCAGCCTGGGCCGCAGCATTGCCGAGGCCGTGGGCCGCAAGTTCTTCCGCTTTTCCCTGGGGGGAATGCGTGACGAGGCCGAGATCCGCGGGCACCGGCGGACCTACGTCGGGGCCATGCCCGGGCGGATCATCGCCGGTCTGAAGGAATGCGGCACCAACAACCCCGTCTTCATGCTGGACGAGATCGACAAGCTGGGGCAGGACTTCCGCGGCGACCCGGCCAGCGCCCTGCTGGAGGTCCTGGATCCGGAGCAGAACTCCTCCTTCACCGACCACTATCTCACCCTGCCCTTCGACCTTTCCAAGGTGATGTTCATCACCACGGCCAACATGCTCGACACCATCCCGCGCCCGCTGCTGGACCGCATGGAGGTGATCCAGCTGCCCGGTTACACCAACCTGGAGAAGCTGCAGATCGCCAAGCGGTACCTGGTGCCGCGCCAGGTCGAAGCCAACGGACTGACCACGAAGAACATCCGCTT
>JALUJS010000161.1 GCA_027056825.1 Candidatus Krumholzibacteriia bacterium
CAGGCCCAGCAGGGGAACCAGCACCACGTACAGGCTGGTGATGAAGCCGGCCTTGCCCGCGGTGGTGTACACCACTCCCACCTGCTGCAGGGTCGAGCCCCCGAACAGCAGCAGGCCGGCGGCCAGGCCTCCCCGCATCAGGGACCACCCGTTATCGGCCGATCCGCCGGTCGGCGGCGCGGACCAGTCCGCGAACCAGCCCCGGCGCACCAGCAGCAACGGGGCCAGGGCCCCCGCGCCCAGGGCGAAGCGCACTCCGTTGAAGGTCAGGGGCCCCACATGGCGCATGCCCACGCGCTGGGCCACGAAGGCGAAGCCCCAGATCGCCGAGGCCAGCAAAAGCAGCAGGTGGGCGTTGCGGCGCTGGATATTCATGGGAAGCAAAGTAACCGAGAGGGAACGGACTGGACATGAAAAACGCAGCGGCCCACCAGGGTCCGCTGCGCCATGGAACTTGGTCCGGGCCGGTTAGCGGTACAGCCCCTTGACGGCGCCGAAGCTTACGGCCTCGTTGTCCACCGGATCGCAATCCATGCCCGGGAACATACCCGTCAGGTGGCCGAAGCAGTAGTTTCCGGCGTATTTGTCCACCAGGGACAGGATATCCTCGTCCACCGGCACCGGGGCCAGGTCGGAGTAGAAGGTGAACACGCCGCTACCCACGTTGGCCGGCTCGCACCCGGCATAGGGTTCGAACTTCAGCAGCAGGTCCGTCACCCCAGGAATGCTGGGATCGCCGTTGTCGCTTAATTCCCCGTAGTAGGAAACCGTGCAACCGCCCTCGCCATCGGAAGTCCCGATGGGGTCGTCCCACCACAGGTGGCCCATCAGGTCGGCCAGGGTGCACCCGCCGCTCACCCCGTCGATCAGCACATCGAAGTGGCTGAGGGCGTACTTGGCGTCCGTATCCCAGGTCATGGTCAGGGTGTAGACCCACGCCGGACCATTGGGATCGGTGTTCTGCGCCGCGGTGATATCCCCCGAGATATCACACTGGGCCTGCACGCCGGCGGCCAGCAGCGACAACACGAAAACCAGGAGCAACGTTCGCTTGAATGTCATACCAAACCCATCTTCCTCACTGTTCACCCGGATTATTCATGAAGGAGCTACTGCGGATGGTTAACGGCGTGACAGGAAAGGCGTTCTCGGATTTGCTCGGTCAACGTACCGCACCGGGTACGCCTCCCTCGCAAATCCTTGCGAGCCCCTTTCCTGTCACGCCGTTTCCTCATCCTCGCTACGTTCCTTCATGAATAATCCGGGTTCAGGACTGCGGGCGAGTGACCTATTTGTGACATTATTTTTTGGATAGTATCGGGAATAGCCCCATAGCGCAACAATTGTCTACGAAAAAAGTTTTTTATTATGGCATTTGGGTAGAAGATGTCACACAAAGCGCCGCAAGTCGATGATTCGCGGCGCCCTGTTAACCCGCATGATTGAATCGCTACGCGATCCCGCTGGGTGATTTCATTGATGCGGATTTTCAGAACTGATCATAAAATCTCCTTTGGCCCCCCAGGATTATCGTCTATACATTAGGAAAAATCGCATTCATTCCTGTTATGCAGAATGACACCAACAGGAGCCGTTATGACCACCCGCAGGGACTTCCTCATCGGCGCCGGAGCCGGGCTCGTGACCCTGGGCCTGGGCCGGGTCCAGGCATCCTCCCATCCGGTCAGCCGCGAGGTGGCCGAGGACGGAGGACAGTACCGCCTGCAGGGGCCCTTCGTGGTCAGCACCTGGTCCCACGGGGTTCCGGCCAACGCCGCGGCCTGGGAAATCCTGGATTCCGCCGGCTCCGCCCTGGACGCCGTCGAAACCGGCGTTCGGGTTCCCGAGGGGGATCCCGACATCATCTCCGTTGGCTACGGGGGCCGGCCTGACCGCGACGGCCACGTGACCCTGGACGCCTGCATCATGGACCACGAAGGCAACGCCGGCTCGGTGGCCTTTCTCGAGGGCATCAAGCACCCCATTTCGGTGGCCCGGCTGGTGATGGAGAAAACACCCCACGTCATGCTGGTCGGCGCAGGGGCCCAACGCTTCGCCGTGGACAACGGGTTCGAGGTGGAGAACCTGCTGACCCCCGCCGCCGAGAAGGAATGGCGCTGCTGGCTTGAAAAGGCGTCCTACGACCCCTGGCCCGATCCCGCCGACCCCAACGCCGCCCACGACACCATCGGTATGCTGGCGGTGGACACCGCCGGGAACATGTGCGGCGCCTGCACAACCAGCGGTTTGCCGTTCAAGATGCACGGCAGGGTGGGCGACAGTCCCATCATCGGTGCGGCCATGTTCGTGGACAACGAGGTGGGAGGCGCCTGCGCCACCGGCCTGGGCGAGGAAGTCATGAAGACCCTCGGCAGCTTCCTCATCGTGGAGTTGATGCGGCAGGGACTGTCGCCTGCCGAGGCCTGCCACGAGGCCATCGCCCGCATCGTGCGCCGCAATGCGGACTGGAAAGAGGTGCAGGTGGGTTACCTGGCCGCGGACAAGCAGGGACGCTGCGCGGCCTTTTCCATCCTGCCGGGATTCCAGTTCGCGGTCACCGACCGGGAAGGAACGCGCCTGCTCGACGCCCGCAGCTGGGCCCACCCCGAGGCGGCGGCCGGCGGTTAGCCCTTCCCGTTTCCCGCCAACAGTTTCCGCAGGTAGGCGATCCCGCCGGCCTCGTCCCCGAAGACACCCTCCAACTGGGCTTCGTAACACGCGTCGAGCAGGGGTCCGAAATCCGGGCCGGGCCGCAGCCCTTCGGCCACCAGGTGGCGGCCCAGGACCAGCGGCTGCGGCGGAGCCTCGGCGATGGACAGGTTCCGGGCGCGTTCCAGCAACCACTCCACCGCGGGCACCCGGCGATCGGCCAGCGGGGGGCGGCCGAGCTGGTCGGCCCGGACCACCCGCGCCAGGCGATCCAGGCGTCCGGCCCTGTGCGCCAACCGCCGCACGGCCGCGTCCGAGGAACCGGCGTTGAACAGGGCCACCGGATGGACGTGTTCCCGCACCAATGGCAGGATCTGCGGCGCCAGACTGGCCGGAGCGCCCATGCGCTCCAGCAGCGCGCGGGCCGGTTCCTCCCCCGCTTCGCCATGCCCGCGGGAGCGGACCCGGTCGCCTTCGATGGTGGTGGTCGCGGTTTTGCCCAGGTCATGGCACAGAACGGCCAGCCCCACCACCAGGTCCTCCCCGGGATCACCCAGGCGGTCGGCGGCGAACGCGTCCATGGCGTGCAGCAGGTGGGTCCACACATCCCCCTCGGGATGCCAGCGGGGATCCTGGGGCACGCCGATCAGGGCCTCCAGCTCCGGGTAGTACCGCAGCCAGCGCGTCCGACGCAGGAACTCCAGGCCCAGGGAGGGCCGCTCCCCCTGGATGATCAGCTTGCGCCATTCCGGGAACACCCTCTCCGGGGCGATGCCCTCGGTGGTCATGGTCCGGCACAGGTCCACCGTGTCGGCAACGGGCTCCAGCTCGAAACGGGCGCACAGCTGCATGCCGCGCAGGACGCGCAGGGGATCCTCCGTGAACTGCCCGGACGTGTGGCGCAGGCGGTGGTCGGAGAGGTCACGGCGGCCCCCGCAGGGATCCAGCAGCTCCCCGGTCAACGGGTCGCAGCCCATGGCGTTGATGGTGAAGTCCCGGCGCCTGGCGGCCTCGTCGAAGCTCATGCCCGGGTCGGCGTCCACGAGGAAGCCGCGGTGGCCCGGAGCGGTCTTGGCCTCCCGGCGGGGCACCGAAACATCGATGCCCTCGCCGTGGATCTTCAGGACGCCGAAGGCCTGGCCCGTGCGGTCGAGCCGGTAGTGTTGCACCAGCAGGGATTCCAGGTCCGCCGGGGGAATCCCGAAGATCTCCAGATCCAGGTCCGGGGATTCCCGGCCCAACAGGGCGTCACGCACCCAGCCACCCACGATCAGCAGACGCCCGCCGTGATCGGCGATCAGCCTGGCCAGCCTGACAGCCTTTTCCGGAACCTGCATGGGATCACCCTTCACCTTTGGCTCCATTTTTTGGATATCCAACATCCAAAAATATGTTGACTCCTGGCTGGAATATAGGAATTTTTCCTATATTCTAGGAAGGCCATCATGTTTGACCTGCATAACCAAGATATCGTCGCGGTCATGGCCATGAACCATGAACGTTCCATCGTGTTCGCCAACGAGGCCGCGTCACGGTTGATCGGCCGGACCATCGTTCCGGGCCGGGATCGTTGCCCTGACGTCGGCAACCTGCTCCACCAGGAATGTGTCGATGATCACCCGCACTGCCCACTGACCCGCAGCGAGCATTGCGCCCTGCAGAATACCATGGCCTGCGATCCGGACTCCGGTACCGAGTCCGGATCGCAGGCCATGGTAT
>JALUJS010000162.1 GCA_027056825.1 Candidatus Krumholzibacteriia bacterium
GAAGTTGATCATCAACTCGAAACCAAGAAGTTTGGCAACACCCCTGGCGATATCCGAGTAACCCGAAAAATCGCAATAAATCTGAATGCTGAAAGCGTAAAGGCCGGTCAGCAGTTGCCCCGTGGAATGGTGTTGGGGGGCATTGAACATCGAATCGGCGATGGGCGCCATGATATCTGCAATGGCTACTTTTTTGAAAAATCCAAGCAGGATGAGAACCACACCTTCACGAACCTGCTGGGTGGTAACCCTGCGTGGGTTGGAGACCTGAGGCAACAGAACCCGGGCACGCTCGATGGGGCCGGCGACCAGCTGTGGGAAGAAGGAGACGAAAAGCGCGAAATCGATGAAATCCCGAGTCGGTTCCAGACGCTTGCGATAGATGTCCAGCGTATAGCTCATGGTCTGGAAAGTGTAGAAACTGATCCCTACGGGAAGCAGGATGCGCAGCGTAGTGGGATTTGACTGGAATCCGAATGAATGGAGGAGACCGGCAAAGGAGTCCGCGAAAAAGTTGAAGTACTTGAAGAACCCGAGGATTCCCAGATTGACCGATACGCTGATCAATAGGAGGAGCTTGCGGCGGTGGATATCGGAGGTTTCGTGAAGCTTTTGGCCGACGAAATAGTCCACGACCGTCGAAATCAGCAACAGGGAAGTGAATCTCCAGTCCCAGCAGCCATAGAAATAATAGCTCCCGGCCAATAGAAAGATGTTCTGAGCCCTATGCTTAAGTAGTGGGTAGACAATGAGGACTACCGCAAGGAAAACGAGAAAGGAGAGGGAATTGAAGAGCATTCTGGGTGTCCTGTGAATGGTGCGGTTGCTGGTGGAGGAAAGAATACTAGGTTTTTACTTTGCTTTCAATGGTGAATTGGGAGGATTGGACCCATATCAGCGGTAAAGCGCCTTGACCGCCCCGAAGGCCGTGGCTTCAACCCCGACCATGGCCTGGCAGCGCAGTTCCAGGGTGTAGGCGCCTTCGCCGTCGGCCGGCGGCAGGGCGGCGTCGACGCCCAGGTACACCGTGGTGTCCATGAAGGTGGCGTTGGACCAGGTCAGGCTCTCGCCCTGGCCCGCGGTCTTGTCGTCGGCCCAGTCGGTGCATGCGGCGTTCGGTCCGCAGCCGGGAAAGAGCCACAACACCGGGTCCAGGCCCGGCCCGATGTCCGAGACCGTGGCGGTGACCTCGTGGTAGGCGGCCACGGTCACGGCGTACCACTGCTCGCCGGCGGAGGCCAGCACGGGGCTGCAGGAATTGGTGCGGACCAGATCGGGGGCGCCCTGCAGGTCGCCGGTGAAGGTCCCCGTTTCCACCTGGCAGTAGTAGGGCGTGGCGCCGCCGTCGCAGACGGTCGCGGGCAGGCCCGGGGCGCGGGCGGACAGCTCGAGGGTGAAAGGCCCGGCCTGGGGCTCGGGCTGGGCGTAGCCATCGACGATCAGGGTGTAGGATCCGGGCGCCAGGACCACGCTGAACTCGATGTTGGCCGCGGCGAGGCAGGAATCGTTGTCGCACGCGCTCATCAGGAAGAGGTCCAGGTCGCGATCGCCCAGGTCCCTCAGGCCGGCGAACAGTTCGACGTCCTCGGTCACCTCCAGGGCGTAGAAGGCCTCCGGTCCGGTCTCGCTCCAGGCGCTGCAGGCGTAGCCGTCCACCACGCCCGCACCGAAGGTGCTGTCGGCGATGACGGCGCTGAACCCGGCGTCCACCGTCAGGGTCTGGCGGGGGGTACAGTCGAAAACGGTACGCGTCAGCGTGAACCCGGGGTCGGGGGGCTTGGGCAGGTCGGTGGCATGGGCCGGCGGGGCGCCCAGGACCATCAGGACGAGGGCGGCCGCAAGCAGACAGGGCTTCCGGTAGGCAGCCGGAGGCATGGCGGATCCTTTCAGGCAATGATCGGGGTGACCACGGGAGTATAGCATCCCACAGGCCGCAGGGACAGTCCCGAGGTTCCGGTCACATGTACCCCAGGTCCCGCATCTCCTGCTCGATGCGCGCGCGCTCGGCCGCCGAGAGGTTTTCCCCGCCCAGGGGGCCGGGGGGCGGGGCGGCCAGGTGTTCGCGCAGGATGTCCCGCATCCGGCGGCGCAGGGCGCGGTCCCCGTAGAGGTTCCTGGTTTCGCGGGGGTCGGCGGCCAGGTCGAAGATCTCGGGCCGCAGCTTCCGCATCAGGGCCATGTTGATCCACATCTTCAGGCGCGTGACGCGGTCCAGGGAGGGATTGGGGCGCGGGACGATGAGCTTGGTGTCCCCGTCGCGCACCGCGATCTTGGACTTGCCGTGACAGAACACCGGACCGGGCCGGTGGTCCGGATCGGCCAGCAGACGATCCAGGTCGGTTCCGGGGAGGCCCTCGGCTCCCGCCAGCTTCAGGAGCGCGGCCAGCATGTCCACCTGGCTGGTGGGTACGGATACGGCGCGCCCGCGCGCCGGTTGCCCCGGGTCGCGGATGATGCCCACCGTCCGGATGATCTCCTCGTACAGGTGGACGCCCCCGTGGGCGAAGCCGCCGTGCTCCAGGAATTCCTCCCCGTGGTCCGACAGCACCGCCACGATGGTCCGGTCGGTCAGCCCTAGCTGGTCGAGTCCGGCCAGCAGCTCGCCCACCGCCCGGTCGTTGTAGCGGACCGCGGCGTCGTACATGGCGACGATCCACCGCAGGGTGGCTTCGTCCAGGCGGCGCCGGCTCCAGTTCACGTCCTTCATGAAGCGGTACATGCTGGTCTTGTTGCGGTCGTTGTCCAGCTTCTCGGCGCGGGGAAAAAGCAGGTCCCTGACGGCGGGGTCGGCGGCCCCGGCGAAGGGTGCGGCGAACACGTCCGCGTCCTCGTCCGGCAGGCGGAACGGGGTGTGGGGGCCGTCGTAATGCACGAAGAGGCAGAAGGGGCGATCGCGGCCGTGCTTTTCCAGCCAGTCCAGGGAGGACGTCGTCACGTCGAAGGGCAGGTTCTTGCTGAAGTCGAAGCCACGCGTGTCGGTCACCGCCTCGATGGGGCCCCAGATGTTCTTCAGCAGGTTCCGGAAGAAGCGGAAGGTCACCACGCCGGCGGTGCGCATCCCGCTGGAGTCCAGCGCGCCCTGCAGGGGGGAGGAGAGGGCCTGGGCGGTGAAGTTGAACACCCCGTGGTGATGGGGATGCAGGCCGGTGAACAGGGAGGTGAAGGCCGGGGCGGTGAAGTTGGACACCGACCACAGGGCGTCCAGGCGGGTTCCGGAAGCCGCCAGGGTGTCAAGATGGGGAGAGGTCGGCCGGTCGTACCCGTAGCAGCCCAGGTGGTCGGGCCGCAGGGTGTCGATGACGATCAGCAGGATGTTCTTCACACGCTTCCTCTTGCTTGGCTATGGCGTAGTCATGGGTGATGGGCATGATAGCAGAAACCCCGGCGGGCGGCGAAGCCCCAAAAAACCGTTAACCTGCACTTAACATTGACGATCAATGGTCAGCAGCACAATTTGGAGGCCGGGAATATCGCCCAGCCCAGACTAGCCCCTACGCCGAGGAGCCGGGAAATGAAAGTCAACTTCGTGGATCTCAAGGCCCAGTACGCCACCATCCGGGACGAGGTAGGCACCGCCATCCAGGGTGTCCTCGACAGCTGCGCCTTCATCAACTCCCGCTCCTTCGAAGCGGATTTCGCCGCCTATATCGGCACCGCGCACTGCGTGGGCGTGGGCAACGGCACCGACGCCCTGACCCTGGCCATGAAGGGCCTGGGCCTGGGACCGGGCGACGAGGTCATCACCGCGGCCAACACCTTCATCGCCACGGCCGAGGGCATCAGCCTGGCCGGGGCCACGCCGGTGTTCGTGGACTGCGATCCGCAGACCTACCTCATCGACCCCGGCAGGATCGAGGCGGCCATCACCGACAGGACCCGGGCCATCGCCCCGGTGCATCTGTACGGCCAGCCCGCGGACATGGATCCGATCATGGAGATTGCCCGCAAGCACGACCTGCTGGTCATCGAGGACTGCGCCCAGGCCCACGGGGCCACCTACAAGGGGCGCAAGGTGGGCACCTTCGGCCACGCGGCCTGTTTCAGTTTCTATCCGGGCAAGAACCTGGGGGCCTACGGGGACGCCGGCGCGGTCTGCACCAACGACGAGGAACTGGCCGGGAAGATCCGCATGTACGGCGACCACGGCAGCGCCGTGAAGTACCGCCACGATTTCGTGGGCACCAACAGCCGGCTGGACGGGATCCAGGGGGCGGTGCTTTCGGTCAAGCTGCGGCACCTGGACGCCTGGAGCAAGCGGCGCAACGAGGTGGCCGCGCGCTACAGCGAGGGCCTGCAGGACGTCTGCGTCGTGCCCCGGACCGCCGACGACCGTTACCACGTCTGGCACCTGTACGTCATC
>JALUJS010000163.1 GCA_027056825.1 Candidatus Krumholzibacteriia bacterium
CACCAGCATCGCCTTCTGGCGGCTGGCGCTGGGAACGGTGCCGCTGTTCGTGGTCGCCATGCTGCGCGGGGAACGCCTGCGCATCGGCGGCCGCGCGCTGCAGCTGGCGGCCCTGGCCGGGGTCATCTTCACCGCCGATCTCTACCTGTGGCACCGCGCCATCCCCATGGTGGGGGCGGGGCTGGCTACCATCCTCGGCAACACCCAGGTGTTCAACTCCGCCCTGCTGGCCTGGCTCATCTTCCGGGAACGCCCGGCGGTCAGCTTCTATCCGGCCGCCGTGCTGGGGATGGTGGGGGTGGCGTTGCTGGTGGGGCTCGGTGGCGCGGGCGCCACCGGCACGGTCCATCGCCTGGGCGTGGTTCTCGGCCTGGCCACCGGGCTGGCCTATGCCTGTTACCTGATGACCACCCGGGCGGTGGCGCGCCTGCCGGGCCGTCCGGCGCTGCCGGTGGCCGTGGCGTGGATCACGCTGCTGGGCGCAGCGGGCAGCGGCCTGGTGTGCCTGTTCGAGAGCGATCCCTTCCTGCCGGTCCGGCCGGTCACCTGGCTGCACCTGCTGGGCCTGGGGGTGCTGGTGCAGGCGGCGGGCTGGTGGGTGATCACCGCGGGCCTGCGACGGACGCAAGGCTCGACCGCCGGACTGGTGCTGCTGCTGCAGCCGGTGCTGGCCATGGTCTGGGGCTGGATCCTGTTCGGGGAGGCCCTGTCGTGGACGCAACTTGCCGGGGCGGCCCTGACTTTGGGCGCCATCGCCCTGGGAACGTTGGCCGCGGCCCGCCCTCAGTCCCGCGCGTAGGCCACGGTGCCGCCGACGATGGTCGCCCGGGCGGGCTCGGGGTGGCACAGCAGCAGGGCGGCCACCGGGTCGTCGGCACCGTCGTAACCGACGGCGTCCAGATCGAAGACCGCCAGGTCGCAGGCCAGGCCCGGCCTGACCGCGCCCACGTCCTCGCGGCCCAAGCAGGCCGCCCCGCCCAGGGTCGCCATCTCCAGCACCTCCTGCACCGTCATGGCCGCGGCGCCGCCCAGCACCCGGTGCAGCAGCAGGGCCTGGCGCAGCTCGGCCAGCAGGTTGGAGCTGTCGTTGCTGGCCGCACCGTCCACCGCCAGGCCCACCGGGCAGCCGGCCTTGCGCAGGTCGCGCACCCGGCAGATCCCCGAGCCCAGGCGCATGTTGCTGGAGGGACAGTGGGCGATGCCCACGCCGGCTTCGCCCAGCCGCGCGATCTCCTGGTCGTCGAACCAGATGCCGTGGGCCAGCCACACGTCCGGTCCCAACCAGTCCACTTCGGCCAGGAAGTCCAGGGGCCGCTTGCCGTAGACTTCCAGGCAATAGGCGTCCTCGTCGCGGGTCTCGGCCAGGTGGGTGTGCAGGCGCACGCGGTGGCTGCGGGCCAGCGCGGCGGTCTCGCGCATCAGGCCCGGATCCACCGAGAACGGCGAGCAGGGGGCCAGGGCGATGCGCACCATGGCTCCGGGGCGAGGATCGTGCCAGGTGTCGATCAGCCGTTCGCTGTCCTTGAGGATGGTACCCGGATCCTGCACCACCTCGTCCGGGGGCAGGCCGCCGTCCTTCTGCGAGCGGCTCATGCTGCCGCGGGTGGGATGGAAGCGGATGCCCTCGGCGGCGGCGGCCTCGATGGTGATGTCGATGAGGTGCGGGGAGGCCCCGGCCGGAAACAGGTAGTGGTGGTCGGTGCTCAGGGTGCAGCCGCTGCGCAGCAGTTCCCGGAACCCCACGCGCGCCCCTTCGTAGAACTGGTCGTCGGTGAGCTTCGCCCACACCGGGTACAGGGTGCGCAGCCAGTCGAACAGTTCGCTGTCGACGGCCGCGCTCCAGGCGCGGGTGCGGGTCTGGTACAGATGGTGGTGGGTGTTGACCAGGCCGGGCAGGACCACGCATCCTGCCGCGTCGAAGGTCTCGTACGCGGCGCGGGGGACGCCGGCGATCTCGTCCGGCGCGGGGCCCGCGCCCACGGCGGTGATGATGCCGTCGGTGGCGGCCACCCAGCCGTCGGCAAGGGTGTGTCCGGGCGGATCCATGGTCACCAGACAGCGGGCTCCGGTCAGCAGGAAGCGGCGGGTCGTGCTCATGGTGCACCTCATCGGGGTTGCGTCGTGGTCGGCTTGCCGTCAGTATAAGCTGCGTGTGAAACCCATGTCACCCCTGTTGCGCGCCGCTGCGGCGGCCCTGCGAAAGGATGTGCGATGCAAGGGACGATGCGGATGACGATTCTGGCGGCGGCGATCCTCGCGGTCGTGGCCCTGGCCGGCTGCGGAAGTTCGAAGCAGGTCCAGCGCGTGGCCGTCGACGAGCAGATCGACCTGTCCGGCCGCTGGAACGACACCGACAGCCGCCAGGTGTCCGAAGCCCTGGTCAGCCAGGCCATGGCCACGCCCTGGGTGGAGGACTTCCTGGCCGAGAACGGCCGCAAGCCCTACGTGATCGTCGGGGACGTGGTGAACAGGACCTCCGAACACATTCCCGTCAAGACCTTCATGGCGGACCTGGAACGCGAATTCATCAACGGCGGCAGGGTCAAGATCGTCGCCTCCGTGGCCGAGCGGGAACAGGTGCGGACCGAGCGCGCGGACCAGCAGGAGAACGCCTCGCCCGAGACCATGAAGCAGTGGGGCCGGGAGAAGGGTGCCGACTTCATGCTGCTGGGCGAGATCAACATGGTGGTCGACCGCGAGGGCGGCGAAGCCGTCAAGTACTACCAGGTGGACTGCTACCTGGTGGACCTGGAGGACAACACCAAGGTCTGGGCGGGCTTCGAGAAGATCAAGAAGTACATCAGCCACGACAGCTACCGGGGTTGACGGGTCCTCATGCGGACCCGGACCACCCTGTTTGCGACGACGGGGCTGCAGGTTCTCGTGCTGGCGGCGGTGTTCGCGCTGTCCGGTTGCGCGACCTACAGCTCCCGTACGGCGGACCTGCGCCCGCAGCTTGCCGAGGGTGATTTCGAGGCCGCCCTGAAGACCATCGACACGGAAACCGGCTCCCATGACCGGTTGCTGACCCTGCTGGAGCGGGGCCTCGTGCTCCATTACGCCGACCGCTACGCCGAAAGCAACGCGGCTTTCGCCGCCGCCGAGCAGCTGGCCGAGGATCTCTACACCAAGTCCGTATCCCAGGGCGTGATTTCCCTGGTCACCAGCGACGAGAGCATCGACTACCGCGCCCGGCCCTACGAGCTGGCCATGGTGCCCTACTACAAGGCCCTGAACTACCTGTACCTGGGCGAGCCCCGGGAGGCGGTGGTCGAGGCCCGGCGCGCCGAGGAACTCCAGGCCGGCGAGGGTGGCCTCAACGGCGGCGGCCTGCGCGAACAGGACCGCGGCGACCTGGCGCGCATCGCCACCGACCCGTTTTTGCTGTGGTTCAGCGGCATGCTCCACGAGCAGGTGGGCGAGATGAACGACGCCTTCATCTCCTACCGCAACGCCGCGGCGGCCTACCAGGATCTGCACGAACTGCTGGCGGTGGACATCCCGCCCGCGCTGGCGGACGACCTGGCGCGGACCGCGTACCGGCTGGGCATGGCCGGCATGCTGGAGCAGGTGCGGAAGGATTGTCCGGCGGTGTTCGCCGCCGCGTCCCCGGACACCGCGGTCTTTGGGGCGGACACCGGGCGCGTGGTGGTGCTGCTGGAAACGGGCTACGTACCGCAGAAGACCCAGGTCCGCTTCGACTTGCCCGTCTTCGGCGGCGAGACCTACGACGATCCGGACTACTGGTCGTGGGAGCTGTACAACGGCATGGGAAACATGCAGGCGATGACCGCGGGCCGGAAGATCGAGTACTGGATCAGCGTGGCCGCGCCGGAGCTGCAGGACGGTCCGCCCGATCCGCTGGCCGCCTGCCGGGTGGCCGATACGGACGCCGGGATCGCCCGCACCACGACCGTGGCCGCGAACCTGTCCCGCCAGGCGCGCATCACCTTCGACGCCGAAAAACCCACCATCTTCTTCAAGACCATCCTGCGCGGCCTGACCAAGTACCTGGCCACGCGCGGGGTGCGGAAGAAGTCGGGGAAGATCGCCGGTTGGCTGGCCAACATCGCCGGGGCGGCCACCGAAAAGGCCGACACCCGCAGCTGGTCCACGCTGCCGGACCGCATCCTGGCAGCCAGGCTGGAACTGCCGACCGGGGAGCACGACCTGCGCGTGGAACTGCTGGATGAACGGGGACAGGTCCGTGGCGTGCAGACCATCGCCGGTGTCGGGGTGCGGGCGGGGGGCTGGACCTTCGTCTCCCGGCGCATATTCTGACGGATAACGAAAGGCCGCATGTATGAGGGGAATGAGCCTGCCGGATCGTTGGCTGGTCTTCGTCGCCGTCCTGGTGGT
>JALUJS010000164.1 GCA_027056825.1 Candidatus Krumholzibacteriia bacterium
TTATAGGGGAGAACGCCCATCTTTTCAATGCACGTGTTTTCCGGGTTTCCCGTTTTCCTCAAGGCGCGTGTGTTCGATGCGCCTGGGTTTTTCCATGCAGGCGGGCATGCCCCTGGATGGTCCTGGCGCTGAGCCCCCAGTCACGCTCCAGTCACGGTGGCCGGGTAGAGTGGAGGCCACCGTGTTCCCTGCCGTTCCCGAGTTCCTGGAGAGACCATCCATGTCCTTTTCCCGTCGAATCCTGCTCCCCTTCCTGATCTGCCTGGGGCTGCTCCTGGCCCTGCCGGCGGCGACCGTCTCCGCGCAGGCCCCTGCAGACAGCTCTGCGGCCCCGCCCCTTGGGGAGTCGCCCTCCACCGGGGTCCATGCCGCCGCGTTGGCCACGCCCCGGCAGTGCATCGTGCCCTTGCAGGTGGCCCACATCGCGGCCAGCATCGCTTCCCTACTGCCCCTGCCCATTCCCGGCTTCAAGACCGCCGCGGACATGGCCGAGTACGGCGCGAATCTGGCCCTGAAGGGCTGCCCGCCGGAACTGATCCCGCCCAAGGACGTGGTGAAGCCGCCGCCGGCCAACTGCGTCTACGAGATGAACCTGCCCCTGGACGCCACCTGGAACGAGCTGCACCTGCTGGACGACAAGCTCTTCAGCCTGATGCTGGCCCGCTACCACGTGCCCGCCGCCCTGCGGCCGGTCCTCCAGGACCTGATCGACAGCGAGTATGGGCGCTTCGAAAACGAGGTCTACGGCTCCTACTCCAACATCTACGGCATCGTCCTGCCCTTCGAGCTGTCCGAGTGGGCGCCGGGAAACTGGGGAGACGTGGGCAATCCCAGCATCTACCACTACAACTCGGACGTCTTCATCACCCTGCGCCATCCGGGCGCCCGCATCAGTGACCAGACCGTGGCCGTGCGTCCGGGCAGCTACGCCCTGCGCTGGCAGGCGGACACCCTGATCTCCGGCTTCGACTGGTTCCCCACCTTCCTGCTGAGCGTGGCCAGCGACACCCCGGCCGCGCACAAGGCCCGGAAGGAGGCCGCCATCAAGGCCGCAGAGGAGCAGCTCAAGAAGGCGGGCAAGGAGGTGACCCAGGAGGCGGTGGAGGAGATCACCAAGAACGCCTTCCTGAAGCAACTGGCCAAGAACATCCTGAAGAAGGTGGGGACCAAGAGCGCCACCGCGGCCAACAAGCTGCGCCAGCCCTACTTCGTCAGCGGGGAGGCCAACGCCACCACCCTGGCCACCCAGTGGATGTTCATCCAGGACCACACGCGGCCCACCATCAGCGGCGCGGACGACGTGATCACCGTGGAAGCCTTCCTGCCTGGCGGCGCCTCCGCGGGGGCGACCATGTCCGGCCTGCTGAAGATCGTGCAGGTCAGCGACGACTGCGACCAGAACCCCCGGCTGAGCTACAACACGCCGGCCTTCTGGCCCCTGCAACTGGACGCGAAGGGCAATCCCCTGCCCTCGGCCACCATCACCTGGACGGCCCAGGACAAGGGCGCGGCCACCCCCACCGGCGGGGTGAACACGACCACCGTCACCCAGACGGTCATCGTCCAGGACACCCTGCCGCCCATCCTCCTGCCCCCGCCCCCGGTGATCATGGAGGCCACCGGCGGCGTGGAGGTGGCCCTGGGCGCGCCCCAGGTCTTCGATGTGGCCGACCTGCGCCCCACCATCGCCTACACCGCGGCGGGGACCACCCAGGGCAGCCAGTGGCCCATCTTCGGGCCGGGCGTCCACTACGTGGATTGGTCCGCCCAGGACCGCTCGGGCAACAGCTCGGCAGTGAAGCAGCAGTTGGTGAACATCAAGGCTCCGGGGACCAACCTGCCCGCAGTGGCCTTCGACCGCAGGGGCGGGGACGCAGTCCAGGCCGTGGCGGACGAGGCCATCACCATCACGGTGCGGGGCGCGGACGGCAACAGCCCGCCGGACCCCATCTGGTTCACCGTGGACGACCAGCCGGAGCACGGCTTCTTCATCGCGCCCCTCTACCCCTACTTCATCAACGACTACCGCATGACCGCCCGCTACAGCCCGTGGATCGCGGCCCGGGAGGGGGAGGAGTTCGCCTGGCAGGTGGCCGCGGACCCCAGCGCCATGCGGGACTACATCAAGCAGCTCTGCGCGGAGGACATCCAGCGCCGGGACCTGCCCAAGGACTTTGTGAGCTGGAACGGGGGCAGTCAGAAGTACATTTCTGTGGACGACCAGGGCTACACCTACATCTACGACCGGGCCTACCGCAAGTGCACTCCCGGCGGCAGCACCATCTCCCCTACCACTAGCGAGCGCATCTCTGTGTGGGACCAAAACGGAGTCTACGTAGGCGAGATCGGGCGGAGCAGCGACAGCCGGCCCCTGCGGGACATCAACTTCAACGTGGGCCAGGGTACGATTTTGGCCACCAACAGCGACGGCAGCAGCACCGGCAATAGCCTGGTGGATGTCTACACAACCCAGCCGGAGAACAGCGCCGAGCCTATTGTCAAACTGCGCACCTACACCCTGTGGAACGAGATCAATGACATCTACGTGGGCTCCGAAAACACCCGCCGGGGGCCGGAATACAAGAACGCCCGCTCTGCGGCCTGGGATACCAGGAACAATGTGCTCTACGTGATCGGGACCCACAATCTGACGGGCATGGCCGCCTTCCGCCCTGCCGAGTGCAACAACACCACCGGTAAGGGGCCGGAAGACTGCCTGGACCTGCTCGGCACACCGGTCTATTCCCTCTCGATTGTCCAATCCACCAAGACCGGCGACTATCCCGGCTTTGGCGCGGACGCCATGAAGTTGTGGGGCATCAAGGACATCGCCGTGGACAGCACGGGCGCGGTCTACGTGGCCGCCGACCCCACCACCTCAGCCACTCGCTACCACCGCATCTACAAGTTCGCGCCGGCCACGGTGGACGAAAACGGCGAGGTCACCCTGGGCGAATTCATGGGCTGGATGGGGCGATGCTCCAGCGGCCCCAACTGCAACTACATCGAGGGCCACAGCATCGGCTTCCGCTGCACGGACGCCACCTGCGCGGTGGCGGACGGCCTCTCCGGCAGCGCGCCCAGCCAGTTCAACCGCATCGCGGCCATCGCCATAGACCCCAAGGACGTGCTCTACGTGGCGGACAGCGGCAACGACCGGGTGCAGCGCTTCAACAGCGACGGCATCTTCGCCGGGGAGGCCCGCAGCCAGTCCACCTGCCCCGGCTGCAGCGGCTTCGTCCTGGGCGACTTCGGCAGCCCGGGCAACATCGCGGTGAACTCCAACAACTTCTACATTCTGGACATCGACAGCGAGCTGGTCCACGTCTTCGAGGCCAGCGTCATCCACAGCCTCGACGACACCTCCGCCTGGGTGGAGTACCAATCGGACCCCAACTATGTGGGGCCGGACCGCTTCACCTTCCGGGCCACGGACGGCTTCCGCACGGCCGACGGGGAGCTCATCGAGAGCGACCCGGCCACAGTGGAGCTCAACGTGTCCCGCAACTTCCGCCCGCCCCAGGCCCTGCCCGGCCAGGTGGTCACCACCACCGAGGACATGCCGGTGACCTTCACCCTGCAGGGCTACGACCTGGACGGCGCTCTGGACACCCTCACCTACCGGGTGACCGCCCAGCCCGACTACGGCGCCATCAGCGGGGGCGATGGCTCGACCCGCACCTTCACCCCGGACCCGGACTTCTCCGGCCAGGACGCCTTCACCTTCGTGGTCAACGACGGCCGAGAGGACTCCGCGCCCATGACCGTGCCCATCAGCGTCACCGCCAGCAACGACGCGCCCTCGGTCCTCATCCAGTCGGACCCCCTGACCGCGGGGGCCGGCTTCCCCTTCGCCCTGAGCGCCCTGATCATCGACCCAGACCCGGAGGACGAGCACTCCCTGCTGGTGGAGTGGGGGGACGGCGTCTCCGAGAGCAAGGGCCAGCTCCAGGAGGACGGCAGCATGAGCGGTCCCCTGGTGCTCTCGGATAGCACCATCACCTCCACAGTGGTGGGCTTCCACACCTACACCAACCCTGGGGAGAAGACCCTACGGGTCTGCGGCATGGACCCCCAGGGCGCCCAGGGCTGCACCACCCAGGTCGTCTCCGTGACGGATCAGGTGGACCTGGCCCTGAGCCGCCAGGGCGCCGCGGTGGTCCCCGCGGACCGGCGCAGCCTGACCTACGCCCTGACCGTCGAGAACCGGGCGCCCAGCAGTGGTGGCCAGGCCGCCCAGGAGGTGCTCCTGACCGAGAGCCTGGCCCCGGGCGCGACCTACCAGTCCGTGCAGGTCAACCTGGGGAGCTTCACCTGCACGGCCGGCGGGGGCGCCCTCTCCTGTCCCGTG
>JALUJS010000165.1 GCA_027056825.1 Candidatus Krumholzibacteriia bacterium
TGCCTCGGAAAATGTGTTTCCACTGGGTGGGGCGAGGGTTCCTCTCCGGTTAACCCCTTGCCCCAGAGTCGGTTGCCTCTGTCATCCATGGCTCCGGCAACCCCGACATTCCGGCCCCCCACCTTCCATGGCTCTGGGGCCTTCATAACGCCATGGGACAAGGGGTTAACCGGACAGGAGCCCATGCTCTGATCTTCGGGACACAATTTCCAGGGCACAAGGAAGGATTTCATACGAAATTTGCAGGAATCTTCCTTTTCCCGAATACACAAGACCTTGTATAGTCCCTCGCGTTCGCCCCCCACATTCTGTGTGAACAGGAGGTTCTCGATGCTCTCGCCACGCTCCCGGTTCCTGATCCTCTTCCTCACCCTGGTCATGGTCCTGACCGTCGGCTGCTCCAACCAGCAGGACCTGACCCGGCCCGATTCCGCTCCCTCGTGGGCCGTCGACAAGGTCGCCCCCGCGGGCTACTACGACACAGTCGACACTTCATCCCCCGCGGCCATGCGCTCCTCGCTCCACGCGATCATCAGCAACAGCGTGAAAATCCCCTACACTTCGTCTTCCACCGACACGTGGGACGTCCTGGAAGCGGCGGGAGAGGATCCCCTGGACCCCAACCGGGTGCTGGATCTGTATCTCAACGCCTCGTACCCCAAGTACGGCGGGGGCAACACCGACTACAACCGGGAGCACAGTTGGCCCAAGAGCTATGGCTTCCCCAACGACGGCTCCGATAATTTCCCCTATACCGACTGTCATCACCTGTTCATCTGCAACGACAGCTACAACACCTCGCGCAGCAACAAGCCCTACCGCAACGCCAGCGCTTCGGACACCGAAAAACCGACCCAGTTCTACAACGGCGTGGGCGGCGGCACCGGCGTCTATCCCGGCAACTCCAACTGGACCTTCGGCAGCAATACTTCCGGTGGTTGGGAATGCTGGAGCGACCGGCGCGGCGATGTGGCCCGCGCCCTGCTGTACATGGATGTCCGCTACGAGGGCGGCACCCACCCCGGCACCAGCATCCCCGAGCCCGACCTGATCCTCACCGACGACGAAGCCCTGATTGCCGCGTCCAATACCGGCAACAACGAGTCGGTGGCCTACATGGGCATGCTCTCGGTCCTGCTGCAATGGGCCCAGGAGGATCCCGTGGACACCAAGGAGATGCTCCACAACGACGTGGTCTATTCCTACCAGGGCAACCGCAATCCCTTCATCGACCACCCCGAGTGGATCGACTGCGTGTTCGGCTCGACCTGTGGCGGAGGCGGCGGAGACACCACGCCGCCGGCGGCGCCCTCCGGCCTCATCGCCACCGCCGGCGACGGCAGCGTGGACCTGAACTGGAACGACAACGGCGAAACCGATCTGGCCGGTTACACCGTCTACCGCTCCACCACCAGCGGCGGCCCCTACAGCGCAGTCAACGCCTCGCTGCTGACGGTGAGCAGCTACACCGACACCGGCGTGGTCAACGGCACGACCTACTACTACGTGGTGACCGCCAGCGACACCTCCGCCAACGAGTCCGGCAACAGCAACGAGGCCTCGGCCACACCCGCCGGCGGGGGCGGCGGCGGTCCGGCCACGGCCTGGATCAACGAGTTCCATTACGACAACGACGGCACCGACACCGGCGAGTTCTTCGAGATCGCCGGCACCGCGGGCCTGGACCTGGCCGGCTGGACCGTATACGGCTACAACGGCAACGGCGGTACGGTCTACAGCACGGTGAACCTGTCCGGTACCCTGCCCGACCAGCAGGGCGGCTTCGGCACCCTGTCCTTCACCATGACGGGCATGCAGAACGGCAGCCCCGACGGACTGGCCCTGGTCGACGACACCGGCGCGGTGGTCCTGTTCATCAGCTACGAGGGCGTCCTGACCGCCGCCGACGGCCCCGCCGCGGGCCTGACGTCCACCGACGTCGGCGTGTCCGAGACCTCCACCACCCCCGCCGGGTACTCCCTGCAGCTTGGAGGCACCGGGTCGGTCTATGCCGATTTCACCTGGCAGGCTCCGCAGGCAAACACCTCCGGCGCGGTGAACACCGGCCAGAGCTTCACCGGCGGCACCCCGAACCAGGCGCCGACCGCTGTGGCGAACGGCCCGTACACCGGCGAGAAGGGCGTGGCGGTGAGCTTCTCCTCGGCCGGATCCAGCGATCCGGACGGGACCATCGTCTCGTACGCCTGGGACTTCGGCGACGGGGGCACCAGCACCGCCGCCAACCCCACCCACACCTTCGCCACCACGGGCACCTTCAACGTAACGTTGACGGTGACCGACGACGGCGGGGCCACCGGCAACGACGCCACCACTGCGACCATCAGTGACACCACCGCACCCGCGGCTCCCACGGGCCTTGCGGCCACCGCCGGCGACGGCAGCGTGGACCTGAACTGGAACGACAACGGCGAGGCCGATCTGGCCGGGTACACGGTCAAGCGCGCCATCACCAGCGGCGGCCCCTACACCACCCTGAACGGCACCCTGCTGACGGTGAGCAACTACACCGACACCGGCGTGGTCAACGGCACGACCTACTACTATGTGGTGACCGCCAGCGATGATGCGGCCAACGAATCGGCCGCCAGCGCCGAGGTCTCGGCCCTGCCGGCGGCGGCCGGTGGCGGCGGCAACGCCTCGGTGTGGATCAACGAGCTGCACTACGACAACGACGGCGCCGACACCGGCGAGTTCTTCGAGATCGCCGGGCCCGCCGGAACCGACTTGACCGGGTGGAGCGTCGTCGGCTACAACGGCAACGGCGGCACCGCCTACGCCACGGTGAACCTGTCTGGCAGCCTGCCCTCCCAGATGGGCGGTTTCGGCACCCTGAGCTTCGCCATGGCCGGTATGCAGAATGGTTCCCCCGACGGGCTGGCCCTGGTCGACGGCACCGGTGCCGTGGTCCAGTTCCTCAGTTACGAGGGGGTGTTTGTGGCCACCGACGGCGCGGCCGCGGGCCTGACCTCGGAAGACATCGGCGTGAGCGAGGCCTCCACCGCCCCGGTCGGCACCAGCCTGCAGTTGGGCGGCACAGGCACCACCTACGCCGACTTCACCTGGCAGGGTTCCCAGACCGCCACCTCGGGCGCAGTGAACACCGGGCAGACGTTGGGCGACGGGAGCGCCCCCCCCACCGCGGACTTCAGCGGCTCTCCCACCTCCGGCGTCGCGCCGTTGGCCGTTTCCTTCACCGATCTGTCCACGGGCTCCCCCACGGGCTGGTCCTGGGACTTCGGTGACGGCGGCTCGTCCAGCGCCCAAAACCCGACCCACACCTACACCGCCGCCGGGACCTACACGGTCACCCTGACGGCGGGTAACGGGTCCGGCAGCAACAGCAAGACCCGCACCGGTTACATCACCGTCACCGATCCCCCTGTCGGCGGCTGGACCGTCATCACCTATGACGACTTCGAGGCCGGCATGGGCAGCTACCGGGACGGCGGCAAGGACATGAAGCGCTATTCCGGCAGCCATTCCCACCAGGGCAGCTACAGCGCCGACATCCAGGACAACAGTGGCACTTCTTCGTCCTTCTACCATTCCGCGGGCCACGATGTGTCCGGCTTCACCGACCTGGAAGTCGAGTTCTGGTACAAACCCGTCAGCATGGACAAGCCCGGCGAGGATTTCTGGGTGCAGTACTACGACGGGTCCACTTGGCAGACGGTCGCGGTTTTCGACAAGGGAACCGACTTCGAGAACGGCAACTTCTACAACGTGGTGGTGCAGATCCCCGCCGGGACCTACAACTACCCGACCAACGCCAAGCTGCGCTTCATGTGCGACGCCAGCGGGAACGCCGACGATGTCTATATCGATGAAATCGAGTTCCGCGGGTACAAATAATCAGGCATAGCGCCTGGTAACGCAGGGGGTCTCCCGTACGGGAGGCCCCTATTTTTCCCCAACCACCCCATCATTATGCTATAATTAAGATGGGTTTTGTCCCGTAATGTCACCGAACCTGCTGGACCCTTTTGGCAGGCTTCCTGATCAATCAAAAGGAGACCATTATGAATCCCCGGCTCCTTATCGTTTTTATCCTGTTGACAGTCCTGGTGTTTCCCGCCCTCGCCGCAGCCGTGGATTCCGACGGCGACGGCCTGGATGACGCCGTGGAGACCTCTTTGGGCACCGATCCTTTCAGTTATGACAGCGACGGCGACGGCATCGACGATTTCACCGAGACCGACGGCGGCCTGGCCACCGACAGCGACAACGATGGCGTCATCGACGCCCTGGACAGCGACAGCGACGATGATGGTGTCCCCGACAGCACCGAGGGCACGGTCAACAGCGACGGCGACCCCCTCCCCGATTAC
>JALUJS010000166.1 GCA_027056825.1 Candidatus Krumholzibacteriia bacterium
GGGCAGGGTGGTCAGGGTGGTCAGGATCATCAGGACAAAAACAGGCAGGAACCGTCGCATATCATCTCCCCGGGAAAAAAAGGGGGGCGCCCGGCGCCCCCCGCTTGCCGGCCGCTACTTCCTCAACTCCCTGGACGATATGACCAGGCGCTGGGCCTCGCTCGTGCCTTCGTAGATCTCGGTGATCTTGGCGTCCCGGAAGTGGCGCTCCACCGGGTACTCCTTCGAGTAGCCGTTGCCGCCGAAGATCTGCACGGCCTCGTTGGTGATGAAGTGGGCCGTCTCGCTGGCGAAGAGCTTGGCCATGGCGGCCTCCTCGCTGTAGCGCCCGCCCTGGTCCTTGGCCCAGGCCGCGCGGTAGGTCAGCAGGCGCGCCGCGTCCAGGCGCATGACCATGTCGGCGATCTTCCACTGGATGGCCTGGAACTTGGCGATGGGCCGTCCGAACTGCTCGCGTTGGGTGGCGTAGAGGCGGGCCTCCTCGTAGGCCGCGCCGGCGATGCCCAGGGCCTGGGCGGCGATGCCGATGCGGCCGCCGTCCAGGGTGCTCATGGCGATCTTGAAGCCGGTTCCCTCCTCGCCCAGAACGCGTTCCGGCCCGACCTTGATGTTGTCCAGGGCCAACTGGGCGGTGTCCGAGGCCCGGATGCCCATCTTCTCCTCCTTGCGGATCACCGAGAACCCGGGATCGGTCTTCTCGACGATGAAGGCCCGGATGCCCTTGTGGCGCAGCTCGGGATTGGTCTGGGCGAACACGATGAGCACGTCGGCATGGGCGCCGTTGGTGATGAAGTTCTTCATCCCGTTGATGACCCAGCCGTCGCCATCCTGGCGAGCCGTGGTCTGCTGATTCGCCGCATCGGTGCCCGCGTTCGGCTCGCTCAGGCAGTACGCCCCCAGCTTCTCCCCCCGCGCCAGCGGGGTCAGCCAGGTCTGCTTCTGCTCCTCGGTGCCATAGGTCTCCAGGGGCCAGCACACCAGGGAGTTGTTCACGGACATGATCACGCCCGTGGAGGCGCAGGCCTTGCTGATCTCCTCCATGGCCAGCACGTAGCACAGGCTGTCCAGCCCCGCGCCGCCGTACTGCTCGGGCACGTTCATGCCCATGAAGCCCAGCTCGCCCAGACGCTTCACCAGCTCGGCGGGAAAGCGCTCCTCGCGGTCGTTCTCCGCGGCCTGGGGCGCCACCTCCCTGGCGGCGAAATCCCGGGCCATGTCACGGATCATGCGCTGCTGTTCGGTCAGTTCGAATTGCACGTCGATCTCCTTGCCGCGACGGGCCGGCCGGCCCGCGGATTATTCGTAATCGTAGAACCCCTTGCCGCTCTTGCGGCCCAGATGCCCCGCATCGACCATGCGCCGCAGCAGCGGGCAGGGGCGGTACTTGCTGTCGCCGAAGCCCTCGTAGAGGACCTCCATGATGTCCAGGCAGACGTCCAGGCCGATGAAGTCGGCCAGGGTCAGCGGCCCCATGGGATGGGCCATGCCCAGCTTCATCACCGTGTCGATGGCCTCGCGGTCGGCCACGCCCTCCATCAGGCAGTAGACCGCCTCGTTGATCATGGGCATCAGCACGCGGTTGGAGATGAAGCCCGGGTAGTCCTGCACCGTGACGGGCACCTTCTGCAGGTCCTTGGCCCATGCGGTGACCTTCTGCAGGGTCTCGTCGCTGGTGGCCTGCCCGCAGATGATCTCCACCAGCTTCATCACCGGCACCGGGTTCATGAAGTGCATGCCGATGACATCCTGCGGCCGTCCCGTGCAGGCGGCGATCTTCGTCAGCGAGATGCTGGAGGTGTTGCTCGCCAGCACGGCGCCTTCCTTGCAGATGCCGTCCAGCCTGGTGAAGATGTCCTTCTTCACCTCGAAGCTCTCGAACACCGCCTCGACGACCAGGTCGCTGTCCGCGGCCACCTGCAGGTCGGTGGACGGATGCAGCCGGGCCAGGGTCGCGTCGGCGTCGGCCTGGCTGATCTTCTCCTTCTTGACCTGTCGGCCGAGGTTCTTCCCGATGGTGGCCAGGGCCCGGTCCAGGTACTCCTGCTTGACGTCCACGAGGTTGGTCTCGTTGCCGTACTGGGCGAAGACGTGGGCGATGCCGTTGCCCATGGTCCCGCCGCCGATCACCGTGACTTTCATGATGCGATCCTTTCCATTGCCGTGGCGGCGGCCGCCCGGGCGGCCGCCGTGGTCCTAGAACCTAGGGAAGCGAAATGGCCATGCTGACGGCGTCGCCGCCGCCCAGGCACAGGCTCGCGATGCCGTCGTGGACGCCGCGATCCTCCATGGCGTGCAGCAGCGTGACCAGGATGCGGGCCCCCGAACAGCCGATGGGATGCCCCAGCGAGACGCCGCCGCCGTTGACGTTGACCTTCTCCTCGTCCAGGCCCAACTCGCGGATCACGCCCAGGCTCTGGGCCGCGAAGGCCTCGTTCAGCTCGAACAGGCCGTAGTCGGCCAGGGTTTTGCCGGTCTTGGCCAGCAGGTTCCGGACGCTGGTCACCGGAGCCATCATGACCTCCTTGGGGTCCACCGCGCCGGTGGACCAGGCCTCGATCACCGCGCGCACCTTCAGGCCGTTGGCCGCGGCGAAGTCCGGGTGGCAGACCAGCAGGCCCGCGGCGCCGTCGTTGATGCTCGAGGCGTTGCCCGCGGTCACGGTGCCGCCGTCGCGCTTGAAGGCCGGCCGCAGCCTGGCCATCTTCTCCGGCGAGGCGTCCGCGCGCGGACCCTCGTCCCTGGCCACCACCACCGGATCGCCCTTGCGCTGCGGCACTTCCACCGGCACCACCTCGCGGTCGAACTTGCCGGCCTCCCAGGCCGCGATGGCGCGCTGGTGGCTGCGGGCGGCGAACGCGTCCTGGTCCTCGCGGCTGACGCCGTAGGTCTCCACCACCCACTCGGCGGTCATGCCCATATGGAAGTCGTTGTAGATGTCCCACAGGCCGTCGTGGACCAGCAGGTCAGTGACCTTGCCGTCGCCCAGGCGCAAACCGTCGCGCGCCTTCAGCAGCGCGTACGGAATCCGGCTCATGTTCTCAAACCCGCCGGCGATGATGCACTGGCGATCTCCCGCCCGGATGGCCTGGTCGGCCAGGGCCACGGCCTTCAGGCCGCTGCCGCAGACCTTGTTGACGGTCACGGCGCTGACGCTCACCGGCACGCCGCCGAAGATGGCGGCCTGTCGCGCGGGATTCTGCTGCAGGCCGGCCTGGCACACGCAGCCCATGATGACCTCGTCCACCTTGCCGGCGTCCAGACCGGCGCGCTCCAGGAGCGCCTTGACCACGACCGCGCCCAGCTCGGGAGCGCGCACGGACGCCAGCCCGCCCTGGAAGCGGCCGATGGGCGTGCGGACGGCCTCGCAGATGACAGCTTTGGTGCTCATGAGGAATCCTTTCGGGTTCAATCCTTCAGTTCGTGACGGCCGATGACCATGCGCTGGATCTCGCTGGTCCCCTCGCCGATGGTGCACAGCTTGGCGTCGCGGTACATGCGCTCGACCGGGTACTCGGTGGTGAAACCATAGCCGCCGTGGATCTGGATGGCCTTGTCGGTGACGAACATGGCCGTCTCGCTGGCGTGCAGCTTGGCCATGGCGGCCATCTGGGCGTAGGGTTCGCCGGCGTCCTTCAGCCGGCAGGCCTCGTAGGTCAGCAGGCGCGAGGCCTGGATCTGGGTGGCCATGTCCGCCAGCATGAACTCGATGGCCTGGAAGCGCGCGATGGGCCGGCCGAACTGCTCGCGCTGCTTGGCGTACTCCCGGGCCGCGCGGTAGGCGCCCTCGGCGATGCCCAGGGCAACCGCGGCGATGGAGATGCGGCCGCCGTCGAGGGTCATCATGAAGTAGTGGAAGCCCTCGCCCTCCTTGCCCAGCAGCAGGTCGGCGGGAACGCGCACGTCCTCGAGGGTCAGCGGGGCGGTGTCGCTGGCGCGCATGCCCAGCTTGTCCTCCTTCTTCTCCACCGTGAAACCCGGCGTGTCCGTGGGCACGATGAAGGCGCTGATGCCATGGCTGCCCTCGGCCTCCGGGTCGGTCTTGGCGGTGATGACGATGGCCCCGGCGTAGTGGCTGTTGGTGATCCACATCTTGTTGCCGTTGAGGACCCAGTGGTCGCCGTCGCGCACGGCGGTGGTCCGCGTGCCGCCCGCATCGCTGCCGGCGGTGGGCTCGGTCAGGCCGAAGGACAGCAGGTACTCGCCGGTGGCGGCCTGGGGCAGGAAGCGCTGCTTCTGCTCCTCGGTGCCGAGCGCGGCGATGGGCCAGCAACCCAGGCTGTTGTGGGCCGCCACGGTCAAACCATGGCTTGCGCACACGGCCGAGATCTCCTCGACCACCAGGGCG
>JALUJS010000167.1 GCA_027056825.1 Candidatus Krumholzibacteriia bacterium
TCCGTGCTGCCGCACTCCGGACAGGCGCCGGGGGCTTCCACCGCGGCGATCTCGGCTCCGCACCCGTCGCAGTACCACACGGGTATGCGGTGCCCCCACCACAGCTGCCGGCTGATGCACCAGTCGCGGATGTTGTCCATCCAGTTGTGGTAGACGCCGATCCAGCGCTCGGGAAAGAGAGTGACCTCGCCCTGGTCCACGGCCTTCGTCGCCGGTTCGGCGAGCCGGTCCATGCGCAGGAACCACTGCCGCGACAGGTAGGGTTCGATGATGGTGCCGCAGCGGTCGTGGTGGCCCACCTGGTGGACCTGGGCCTCGACCTTGGCCAAGAGCCCCTCCTTCTCCAGGGCCTGGACCACCGCCTCGCGGCAGGCGTAGCGGTCCAGCCCCGCGAAACGGCCGGCGTGGTCGTTCATGACGCCCTCGGGAGTCATGCACACCACCTGCTCCAGGCCGTGGCGCTTGCCCACCTGGAAGTCGTTGGGGTCGTGGGCGGGCGTGATCTTCACGAAGCCCGTCCCCTTCTCGGGGTCGGCGTGATGGTCGCCGATGATGGGGATCTCGCGGTTGGTCAGCGGCAGCCTGACGGTCTTGCCGATCAGCCCGCTGCGCTCCGGGTCACCCGGATGCACGGCCACGGCCGTGTCGCCGAACATGGTCTCGGGCCGGGTGGTGGCCACGGTCACCTGCCCGCTGCCGTCGGCCAGGGGGTACACGATGTGCCAGTACTTGCCCTGCAGTTCCTTGTACTCGACCTCGTCGTCGCTAATGGCCGTCAGGCAGTGGGGGCACCAGTTGACCAGGTACATGTCCCGGTAGATCAGCCCCTTCTCCTTCAGGCGCACGAAGGCCTCGGCCACCGCCCGATTGCGCGCGGCGTCCATGGTGAAGGCCTCCCGGCTCCAGTCCAGGCTGCAGCCCAGGCGACGGATCTGCTGGGTGATCCGTCCGTGGGTCTTCTCCTTCCAGGCCCAGGCGCGTTCCAGGAAGGCCTCGCGGCCGGCCTCGCGCTTGTCGATGCCGTCGGCGGCCATCTGCCGCGTGACAACCTGCTCGGTGGCGATGCTCGCGTGGTCGGTTCCCGGCACCCACAGGGTGGGACGGCCACGCATGCGAGCCCACCGGATCAGGGTGTCCTGGATGGAGTTGCCCAGGCAATGCCCCATGTGCAGGATCCCCGTCACGTTGGGCGGAGGCAGGGTGATGACGAAGGGCGGTCCCGGCAGGTCCTCGTCCGGCGCGAACAGTCCCGCCTGCTCCCACGCCTCGTACCAGCGTTCCTCGATGCCTTGGGGGCTGTACTGCGCCATGTTCCTGGTGTCGCTCAAGGTCTTCTCCCGGATGCTTCGATTCGAGGGTATTGGTTGTCATCAACCCGGATGGTCGAACCGCGCAAAGATTCAATCATGCGGGTTCACGGTCCGGAGCCGCCGGAGGCGGGAATCCGAGGGGTGAATCTAACACCTGCACGGAGCCGGAGCAACGGAGGGTTCCCTCCTGACGAAACCCCCGGCGTCTGCTATGATCCAGGCTCACCACGAGGTTGGCATGCGCTATCGGTACGTCTTTCCCGAATCGGGCCTCGAACGGCTGTCCCGCCGCCTGGGCCTTTATGTCCTGTCGCCGATCCTGGCGCTGCTGGCCCTGACGGTGCTGCTGGAGATCCCCACCAAACCGGAGCCCGGGTTCTCGGTGCGCCGCCTGGAGGTGGTGGCCGTCAGCCCCGACGCCGCGGCCAGGGGCCTGCAACCGGGCGACCGGGTGGTGGGCCTGGACGGTGTCCCGGTGGCCTCCATGCCCGCCTACTTTGCCGCCCTGGCCCGCCACCGCAGTTTCGAGCCCCTGGCCCTGGAGGTGGAACGCGGCAGCGACAGGCTCACCGTAATGGTGGTTCCCCATCCCCCTTCCCAGGCCCGCCTGATCCGCTCCTACAGCCAATGGGTGGCCGGGTTGGCTTTCCTGATGATCGGCTGGTGGGTGCTGCGGCGCCGGCATGACCCGGTGGCCCGCAACTTCTTCGCCCTCTGCCTGATCTTCGCCTTTTTCCTCATGGAGATCCCAGATCGACCTTCCCTGGACTACATGTGGGTCAAGGAAAGCCTGCGTGGACTGCTGCAACTCCTTCTTCCCGCATACTTTCTGCGCTTCTTTATCCAGTTTCCCGCCCCGCGGCGCACCGCCGCCGGCGCCACCGACCGCCTGCGCTGGCTGTTGATCCCAGGCTGGAGCATCTTCCTGCTGGCCACCCTGGGCGATATGGCCGGCCTGGGTAGGATGCTGCCCCGTCTGGGCGCCTGGTTGGAAGGGATCTCCCTGGTCTACATGCTGGGATTCTTCATCGCCGGGCTGGTGATCTTCGCGCGCAAGATTCGGCGGCGGGACCGTCCGGTCGAGCATACCAAGATGCGGGTGGTGCTCATCGGCATCGTGTGCGGGCTGGTCCCGTTCCTGGCCGCGGCCATCGCCGGCAACCTGGCCCCCGGCTCGACCCTCCCCCAGTGGCAATACCTGGCCTTTTCCCTGCTGCTGGTCCCGGCCAGTTTCGCCCTGGCCATCATGCGCTATGGGGCCCTGGACCGTGATTTCATCCTGCGCACGAGCCTGATCTACGGCCTGCTGACGGCCATGCTCCTGCTGGTCTATTTCTCGGCCGTGGTGGGGGTGGGGCTGGTGTTCGGGCGCCTCATGGGGGTCCAGTCTGATCGGATCACCCTGCTGCTGGTGGCAGGGTGCGGGCTGCTTGCCTTGCCGTTGAAGAACCTGGCCCAACGGGGTATCGACCACGCCTTCTACCCCGCCCGCCTGGCCAACCGCAGGGCCATGCACCACCTGGCCGATGAACTCAACGACCTGATCGACGCGGACGAGGCGGTGGACCTGCTGGCCGAGCGCCTGGAGAACCTCTACGCCCCCGCGTCCCTGGCGGTCTACCTCGCCGACACCGACGGCAACCTGGCGCCGGTCAAGGTCATTCCGCCCCAGGGCGCCGCGGGCTCGGACCCGGAGCCTCCCCCCGTCCAGCCCGCGGGAGGTCCGCTGTCCATGCTCCTGGGCCGCCTGCGGCGCCCCCTGCTCACCGAGGAGGTGGAAGACCTGCTCCTGGAAAGCGGCAGCGACACCATGTCCCTGGCCCTGCTGACGGTGTTGCACCCCCAGTTGCTGGTGCCCCTGGTCACGGGCAACCGCCTGCTGGGTTTCCTGGCCCTGGGCGACAAGAAAGGCAAATCCCTCTACAGCCAGGAAGACCTGGCCAACCTGCAGGCCCTTGCCGCCCAGGCGGCCCCCCTCATCGAGAGCCGCCAGCTATACCGCCAAAGCCTGCGCCGCAAGCGCCTGGAGGCCGAACTGGAAGTGGCGCGCCAGATCCAGACACGCCTGCTGCCGGACGGTCCGCTGGCCGGCAGGGGATTCGTCATCGAGGGCCGCAACGAGCCCAGCCGCATGGTGGGTGGGGATTTCTTCGACTACTTCCTGCGCCATGACGGCAACCTCGCCCTGGCCATCGGTGATGTGTCCGGCAAGGGTATTCCCGCCTCCCTGCTGATGACGTCCCTGCGGGTGGCCTTCCGCAGCGAGGCCACCGCCGGCGCACGCGCCCGCCAGGTCATCACCAGGCTGAACCGCACCATCGCCTCGCTGGTCACCCCGGGCCATTTCGTGTGCTTCTTTTTCGGAATCCTGGATCCGGATTCGGGCCTTTTGACCTACTGCAACGCGGGCATGGACCCGCCGCTGCTGTTCCGCGCCTCCGGCGGCATCCGCGAATCCCTGCGCCGGGGCGGCCCCGTGCTGGGCGTGGACCCGGAGCGCGAGTACCGCGAGGGCAGGGTGCTCCTGCAACCCGGTGACTTTGTCCTCTTCTACACCGACGGCCTGACCGAACAGCGCAACGAACAAGAGGAATTTTTCGATATCGACCGCCTCTGCGAGGCCGCATGCGGTCCCTGCACCGAATCGTGTGGCAGCCGGCTTGACAGAATATTTTGCAGGGTCAGGGAGTTCGGTTCCGAGGAGCAGTCCGACGACATGACCGCGATGCTGTTGCAAATCAACGACTTGATCCGATAAAGATATCCCGGTACCGGTTTTGCAGGTCCCACGCGAGGCCGCGGCTTGGCCCGGGAAATGAAATCTCAAGTAAGCGCCCCAGCCGCCGATCCTCTTGATGGAAGTGATCCTCGAACCCTTTGGACAGGAAAGGGGGGATCGAAATGGGACCTGAGGTCTATCTCATGACCAGTCTTGCATTGATCGATCTCTTTTGGTGGTTGAGAAAATGACAAGCTCGGGCTAAGCCCCTGACTCCGGTTTCTCCGATGTCAGGGGCTTTTTTCATGC
>JALUJS010000168.1 GCA_027056825.1 Candidatus Krumholzibacteriia bacterium
CTGCCAGCGGAACAGTCGCCGCTGCTCTCGAGGTCGCAGCGCTCGATCTCGACCCCGCTGCGGTCCAGGTTGGTGTCACTCCAGGCGAGGTCGATGCGGCGGAGGTCGTTCGCCGGGTCGTACACCTCGGCGAGGGTGAGCCCGGCGGGCGGGCTCACCGCCGGGGTGAGGGCCTGGGCCAGGTTGGAGTAGGCGGAGCTCCAGCCGCTGCCCTCGGCCCGGACCGCGTAGGTGTAGGTGGTGTCCGGACAGGCCGAGGTGTCGGCGTACCAGGCCGAGGCCGGGGGCAGGTTGAAAGCGGTGTCGAAATTGGCCTGGTTCGGGTCGGCGCAGGAGCTGGTGCCGCCCTGGCACCGTTTGACGGTGAACCCGGTCTCGCTGCTGGTGTGGTTGCTCCAGGCCAGATCGACCACGGTGGTGTCGCGGGCGGCGGCGGTGAGCCCGTCCGGCCCGGCCACGGTGGTGGTGACGGTGACGGTGTTGCTCTCCAGCTCCCAGGCCGGGCAGGCGCCGGCGCTGTCCTTGTGGGCCAGGACCTTGTAGCAGTAGCTGCTGTTCGCGCTCAGTCCGCTGTCGGTGAAGGTGAAGAGGTCCGGCCCTGCGGTCTGGCCCACCGCGGCAAAGGAGCCGCAGCCCGAGACGTCAAAGGGGGCCCGGCTGATGACGAAGAAATCCTCGTCCGGGTTGCTGTCGGACCAGTCGAGGGTGACCGAGGTCTCGTCGTTGACCGTGATCGGGTCGCTCAGGACCGGGGCGGTGGGGCTCGCGCTGGTGGCGGTGGCCGGGGCCGAGAAAGCGCTCTCCCAAGCCGGGGCCGCGGCTGACTCGCTTGCGCCGATGCTCACCACCGGGTCGCTTGCCACGTACCTGCGGACGAAGATGCTGCGGTAGAGGCAGGTGGTGTTTCGCCCGCCGAAAGCAATGGTGCCGTGGTCGTGATCAAGGGTAAAAGAGGGGTTGTTCCACTGGCGCTGCACCCCGTCCACGTAGAGATCCAGTGTCTGCCCCTTCACCTTGACCGTCCACTGGTGATATGTCTCATAGGTATAGGAAGGCGAGTACGAATAAACGCCGTAGTTGCTGCCAGCGGAGTTGTAGTTGAGCAGATAATAGTTGTTGTCGAAGTAGACGCTCGACATCTCGTTGCCGTTGCCGGTGATGTCGAGATCGATCCTCGGGCCGCCTGAGTACTGCTGCGGTGTGTGGGCCAGGACATCGGCCTGGATGATGAACCCGTCACTGTTGGCGAGATCCGGAGTGAAGGACCCGCTGTTTTGGCCTGCGGCAAAGGCGATAAACACCGCGTCGGGGTCGCCGGAATAGGTGGCGAGCGGGTTGCCGAACAGGATGGCGATGTCGCTGCTGGCCCCGGTGCGGAACCAGAAGACCGCGCTGGTTCCGTCGGTCTTGGATTCGAGCCAGTAGGGCAACTCGGTAGCGTTCGCCTCGTCGTAGAAGCGGACATCGCCGAAATCGAGCCGCATCCCCGGCCGCCAGTTCACGGTGACCCGGGTCTGGTTGTCGGCGGCGAAACCGCTTATGGCGAGCGGCGCCCGCATGGACCAGGTCCCGCCGCCGGAGCCGGAGAGCCCGGCCACGGCAGCGCCGTCGCTGTAGGCCTTGATCCTGTAGGTGTAGGTGTTGCCGCTGCAGGCCTCGGGGTCGGCGGCCGCGGTGGCGTCCGCGGTGGTCACGGCCTTCTGGCTGAACAGGCTCGCCTCACCGCAGGCAGCCGCATCGCCGGGGCAGCGGAAGATCTCATAGCCGTCCTCGCCGTCGAAATCGTCGTTCCACTGCAGGTTGATCCGGTTGCTGTCGCCGGAATCGGGCGTTGCGGTGAGGCCCGAGGGCGCGGGCAGGGCCGCGGTGGCGGCGCAGAGCTGGCCGGAATAGGGCCCGGTCCAGGGATGGGCCACCCCGTCCTTTCTCGCCCGGACCCGGTAGCAGTACTGGACCCCGGCCGCAAGACTGCGGTCGGAATAGGCCCGCAGGGAGGGCTCGACCTGGAAGCTCTGGCAGTTGGCGGCAGTCCCCTCGCAGCGCTCGATCTCAAAGGCGCTCTGGTCGTCGTAGGCAAAACCCCAGTCCCAGGAGACGTCGATGCCGGATTCGCTCACCGCGGTGACCGCGGTCAGGGTGGGCGCGGGCGGGGACGGGGCGCTGACGGGCGAGGGGGATGCCTCCACCCAGCCGGTCTGCCAGTGGCCAAAAGCGTTGGTCGCCTGGGTGGCGCCCTGGCTGACCGTCGGCAACGAGGCGAGGTAGTCGCGCACGATCACCCGGTCCACGTAGAGGCTCAGCGGACCGTAGCCGGGGTTGACGTCCGCGGCCGCGAAGATCACCTGCATGGCGGTGCCGACAGTTGGCACGTATCGGGACACCGAGGCCATGGAAAAACTCCGCAGGTCGTCGAGGTTGACCGCGCTGAAGTCGCTGTAGCCGTCCCGCCGGACAAAAGAGAGCTCAAAGGGAGAGCTCGAGTTGCTGCCTATGTCGATGGAAGCGCCGGTCCGGTTGTCGCTCCCCTGCTCGTAACAGGTGTACCACTGGCCGCACCAGCCTTCGCCGTAGCCGATATGGGTTCTCGAGTAGTCGAGGGCGTAGCCCGCCGCCTGGGGCAGGCTCTGGCCGCTCTTGATGAAGCCGGAGTAATGGCTTCCCTGGCCGCCCTTGTCGCCCTCGGTGTGGACAACGGCCTCGAACACGGCCTCGCCGGTGAGGGCGACCCGGCTGCGCAGGTAGCGCCAGCCGCCGTTGTCCGGCGCGGTTATCACTGCCTGGCCGTTGCTCACCGTTACCCCGCTCGCGTCCCATTTCGAGGAGTCCAGGACCGGGGAAGAGAAGTCGTCGAAGAACATGAACACCCGGTCCGGGTCGTCGGCAGCGGTGGCGGATGGGTTGCCGAAGACCAGGCTGATGCTGTCGTTGCCGCCGGTCTTGAACCAGACCTCGGCGCTCACCCCGTCGGTCTTGCTCTCTATCCAGTAGGGCAGCTCCGTTCCGCTGACCTCGTCGTAGAAACGGATGTCACTGAAATCGCTCTTCATCAGCGGGTCGTAGGCAACGGTCATCTTGACCGCGTGGTTGGCCGGGAAGATCGAGAAGCTCAGGGGTTGTTTGGCCTGCCAGTCACCACCGCCATCGTTGGACAGGCGGTTGCCGTAGGCGCTCAGCCGGTAACGGTACATGCCCCCTGCGGCCACGTCCTGATCCGTGTACGAGTTGTCCGTGGCCGCGGGCTGGGCCAGGGGCTGGTAGGCGCTCCAGTTGGCCCCGCCGTCGAGGCTCTCCATCCTCTCGAGCAGGAAGCCTTTGGTCCCGCTCGCCTGGTCCTGCCAGTCCAAGGCGATGGTGGTGGAATCACTCACCGTGGCGGTGAACGAGGCCGGCGGCGGCGGCAGGGGGATGGCGACCTCCATTGGCGCGGAGAAAGCGGTCTGCCACGGGCAGGCGGCGTTCTTGTAGAGGCGCACCCGGTAGGAGTAGGTCGCCCCGCTCTTCAGGGCGCGGTCGTGGAAGTAGCCCCGCGCGCCCATGACCGCCGCGACCTCCTCCGCGTTCAACGCCCTGGCGTAGATACCGGCCTCGTCGATGCGGCCGCGGAAGAGCCAGGAATAGTTCTGCCCGGGCAGGGAGGCCGCGCCGATGCGGTAGGGCGTGGTGGAGTAGTCGCGCAGGGCGCCCGAATAGGAAGCGCTGGCCACGGCCGCGCCGTCGATGTAGAGAGTGATGGTCTTGGCGGTGTCGTCCGCCACCCCGGCGACATGGTGCCACTCGCCGGGAGGATAGGCCTGGGGGCTGAAGACCGCGTGGGCCGTGTCGCCGGCGTCGTAGACGGTAAAGACGTACCTGCCGTCATTGGTATAGGCCGTGCCCGCGTGCCATCCGGGCCGGATGACGATGGCGTAACGCATGTCGGTGTGGCCGGTGGTGTCGGTGTTGGGCGGCAGGTCGTCCGGGTTGACCCAGGCGGCAAAGGTGAAACTGCTGTCGGTGATGTTCTCCATGGCCCCAATGCCCGGGACCTCGACATACCCCCGCTCGCCGTCCAGGCGGACGGCGCGGTTTATCTGGCCCGCGGCGGTGGAGGAGACATTGCCGTGGGCCACCGCGTTGACCCCGTTGCCGGAGGAGTCGGCCACGGTGGCGCCGAACTGCGCATAAGAGGTCTCCTCGAAGGGGTAGCGGGCCGCTGCGGCCGGACCCGCCCCGGCGGTGATCCCAGACAAATCGGCCCGGTCGCTGAAATCGGCGTCGCTGGTGCAGTCCACCGTGGCGCTGTGTTCACAGTACTGGACCACCGCCCCGCTGTAATCGAGGTTCTGGGGGGTCCAGCG
>JALUJS010000169.1 GCA_027056825.1 Candidatus Krumholzibacteriia bacterium
GGAGAAGGTCGAGGAGGTCCGTCTGGAGAAGCGGGCTTACCAGTATCTCTACCCTGACGGGGAATTCTATGTTTTCATGAACATGGAGACCTACGAGCAGATCCAGCTGCACAAGGACAGCCTGGGGGACGTTCCCCTGTACATCAAGGAAAGCGACATGTGCAGCATCCTGATGCTCGAAGGCCGGCCGCTGACGGTGGAACCGCCGCTGACGGTGGAATTGACCGTTAAGCAGACCGATCCGGGCGTGCGGGGGGACACCGCCCAGGGCGGGTCGAAGCCCGCGACCATGGAGACGGGTCTGGTGGTCCAGGTGCCGTTGTTCATCGAGGAGGGTGAGGTCCTGAAGATCGATTCGAGGACCGGCAAGTACCTCGGGAGGGTTTGACATGGGTAACGTCGAGGAAGGCCAGGGACGTATGGACATCCAGCAGGTGCGCGAACTCGTGAAGCTCGTCGAGGACAGCGGTATCGAGGAACTGGAGGTGTCCCACAAGGACACCACCATCCGCATCCAGAAATCCGGACGGGGCCCCGTGGGCGCCATGGCCATGGCGCCCCTGCCGGCCGTTCCGCCGCCCCCCGCGGCGCCGGCGCCGGCCGGTGCGGTGGAGCCCGCGGCCCCGGCGGCCGACCCGGTGCGCGCCAAGTGGAAGGAGATCCGTTCGCCCATCGTCGGGACCTTCTACCGCGCGCCCGCCCCGGACGCCGACCCCTTCGTGAAGGTGGGGGACAAGGTCCACCCCGGCCAGACCCTCTGCATCGTGGAGGCCATGAAGGTCATGAACGAGATCGAGGCCGAGTTCGGCGGGGTCATCAAGGAGATCCTGGTGGAAGACGGCCAGCCGGTGGAGGCCGAGGGCATCCTCTTCCTCGTGGATCCCGACTGACCGGACGGCCGGATTCATGCGAGGCGGGCCTGCAGGCCCGCCTTTTTTTTTGCGCCGCCGGAGGGGTCAAGTTTGTCCGCCCGTTGCCGATAACCCGGTGGAGAAACCGGCAGACGGCCCGAAACAGGGGAATCTCCATGGATATCAAGCGAATCCTGACCGAAATGATCGAACGTGGCGCCAGCGATCTGCACCTGAAGGTGGCCACGCCCCCGGTGCTGCGCATCAACGGCGCCTTGGTGCAGACCGAACATCCCGCACCCACCGTGCAGGACATGGTCGCGGTGACCCAGCAGGTGCTGACCGCGGGCCAGCGGGAAGTGTTCGAGGCCACCCGCGAGATCGATTTCGCCTTCGGCGTGCCGGGTGTCGCCCGTTTTCGCGCCAACTTCTACGTGCAGCGCGGCACTATCGCCATGGTGTTCCGGCATGTCCCGGTGGAGATCAAGTCCCCGGACGAATTGGGACTGCCGCCGGTGGTCAAGGAACTGGCCCTGCGGCCCCGGGGCATGATCCTGGTGACCGGCACTGTGGGCAGCGGAAAGTCCACCACCCTGGCCTCCATGGTGGACATCATGAACCGCGAGAGCGCCCGCCACGTCATCACCATCGAGGACCCCATCGAATTCTTGCACCGGGACAAGAACTCCATCATCAGTCAGCGGGAAATCGGCTGTGACACTTCGAGTTATCCCGATGCCTTGAAGCATGTCCTCAGGCAGGACCCGGACGTCATCCTCATCGGGGAGATCCGGGACGCCGAGTCCATGAAGATCGCGCTGACCGCGGCGGACACCGGCCACCTGGTCCTGAGCACCATGCACACCATCGACGCGACCCAGACCGTCAGCCGCATCATCTCCTTCTTCCCGCCGCACCAGCACCAGGAGATCCGGTATCTGCTGGCCAGCACCCTGCAGGCGGTCATCTCCCAGCGGCTGGTGGCCGACGCCAGCGGACTGGCGCGGCACCCGGCCTGCGAGATCCTGGTGACCACCAGCACCATCCGTGACTACATCCGCGATCCGGAAAAGACGGTGCTCATCCGGCAGGCCATCCAGGAGGGTTTCGTCTCCTACCAGATGCAGACCTTCGACCAGTCCCTCATGCAGCTGTACAAGGAGGGCAAGGTCACCCTGGACGTGGCGACCAAGGCCAGCAGCAATCCCCATGAGTTCCTGCTGCGCGTCAAGGGCATCCAGGGCTCCTCGGACAACACCTGGGAACGGTTCGAGGAGGAGCCGGAAGAGGACCGGGATTCCGACCGGCTGGACATCCAGCGCATCTGACCCCCACCGCCGCCTGCAACGTGGAGATGGCCCCTCCGGGGGCCATTTTCCCTTGCCAGAATCCCGACCCGAGATGACAATATGGGCCTGAACCGGAATCCCGGCGCGTCGGGGCGCCAGACGCCCCGGGCAGGGTCATGTCTGCCGGACGCCTTGAACCAGGTGCCTGACACCGGAAAGTCGCTTCATGTTCAAGAAGATTCTCATCGCCAATCGAGGCGAGATCGCCCTGCGCATCATGAGGGCCTGCCGCGAATTGGGCGTCCAGAGCGTGGCCATCCACTCCACCGCGGACACCAGCTCCCAGCACGTCAAGTACGCCGACGAATCGGTCTGCGTCGGGCGGACCTCCAGCGCCGAGAGCTACTTGCGGGTTCCCAACATCATCGCCGCGGCCGAGATCACCGGGGCCGACGCCATCCATCCCGGCTACGGGTTCCTGGCCGAGAACCCCGAGTTCGCCGAGATCTGCGCCGAGAACGGGTTCACCTGGATCGGCCCCCCCGCGGAGGTCATCCGCCAGATGGGGGACAAGGCCACCGCCAGGACCATGGCCGTAGCCGCCGAGGTGCCGGTGGTGCCCGGGACCGGGCTGGTCGCTTCGGTGGAGGACGCGGTGAAAGCCGCGGCTGAGTTCGGCTACCCCGTGATCATCAAGGCCACCGCCGGCGGCGGGGGCAAGGGGATGCGGGTCGCCTGGGACGAGGACGAGCTGATGAAGAACTACGTGGCCGCCCGGACCGAGGCGGGCGCGTCCTTCGGCAACGACGCCGTGTACATCGAGAAGTACCTGGTCAATCCCCGGCACGTCGAGGTGCAGCTGCTGGGCGACGGCTCCGGCAACGTGCTCTACTTCGGCGAGCGGGATTGTTCCATCCAGCGCCGCCACCAGAAGCTCATCGAGGAGGCCCCCTCGCCCGCGGTGGACGCGGACCTGCGCCGCCGCATGGGGGAGGCCGCGGTGCGCCTGGCCAAGCGGGTGGGCTACACCAGCGCCGGCACCGTGGAGTTCCTCCTGGACGAGGACGGGTCGTTCTATTTCATGGAGATGAACACCAGGATCCAGGTGGAACACCCGGTCACCGAGATGGTCACCGGCTACGACCTGATGAAGTGGATGATCCGCGTTGCCGCCGGGGAGGACTTCACCTTCACCCAGGACGACGTGGTCGTCCGGGGCCACGCCATCGAGTGCCGCATCAACGCCGAGAACCCCGAGCGCGACTTCATGCCGTGCCCCGGCCGGGTGTTCTACTACCATGCGCCCGGAGGCCCCGGCATCCGGGTCGACACCCACGTGTATTCCGACTACATGGTGCCGCCACATTACGATTCGTTGTTGGCCAAGATCATTGCCTACGGCGAGGACCGCGAGGAAGCTGTCGCACGGATGCGACGGGCGCTGACCGAGTGCGTTTTCGAGGGCCTGCCCACCAGCACGCCCTTCCACCTTGAAGTGCTGGAGAATCCCGTTTTCCTGGCCGGCAAGGCGACGACACGCTTCCTGGACGAGGAATTGCCCCAGTTGCAGGAGGGTTTGCGTGTCCGGGCGAAAAGCGAAGAAGGCTAGATCCCGCTCCACCGGCAGTCTGCTGGAATCACCCTGGCTCGGCGGCGTCCTGCTGCTGGCCCTGGGGCTGTACCTCGGTTTGTCCCTGACCGGGGGCAGCGCGCCGTGGTGGGACCTCGTCGCCGGCGGTGGCGGGGGTATCGACCTGTGGCGGTCCGGCAACCCCGGCGGTCCGGTGGGCTCGCTGCTGGCGGTCGGTCTCTCGGCTCTCTGGGGCTGGCTGTGGGTCTGGGCCCTGCCGCTGCTGGTGGTGGCCGCCGGTGTGGGCCTGATGATCCGGCGCACGGCCTTCCTGCGCCCGGTTTTGCTGCGCCTGATGGCGCTGTGGCTGGCGTCGGCCGCCTGGATCGCCCAGCCCGACGGCCTGTTGGCCCCCGCCGCCGCGGCCCGCTACGGCGGTTTGGCCGGTTACGCCCTGGCGCGGGGCGTCCACGCCCTGTTCGGGCCCTGGGGCGCGCGCATTTTCCTGACGGTCATCCTGCTGGTGGTTATCGGGGTCCTGACGCGGCGCCGGCTGGGCTGGGTGCCCGACGTGCTGGCCGGGATCTGGGACCGGATCCTGGATGGCGCGGGC